>JBDHRB010000010.1:0-14156 GCA_039807355.1 Candidatus Competibacteraceae bacterium | reverse complement strand
GGAATCGCCACCTTCAGCCACAGGTGATAGTCCTCGGCGTTCTTCAGGGCCGGATCGAATCCGCGCGCTGCAAGCAAGGCCTCACGGCGCGTGAGGGCGGCGTGGATTGGCCAGCGACAACCGGCGAAGAGCGTTTCTGCCTTTGCTGGTGTTTCATAGTTGGGCGGCACGAACGGGGCTCCCCGGCCACCCGGTAACCCGAGGTTCTGCCAGCCACAATAGGCCAGGGCCGCACCCGGGTGAGCCTCGAGGGCGGTGGTCATGAGCTCCAGGAAGTCCGGCGTCCAGGTGTCGTCAGCGTCGAGGAAGGCAACGTATCGGCCACGGGCGAGGCCCAGGCCTGCATTGCGGGCGGCGCTCACCCCCTGATTGGCTTGCGGGTGGACGCGGATTCGGGGGTCCGTTTGTGACTGGAGCCACGCCAGCGTGGAATCACTGGAGCCATCGTCGACCGCAATCAGCTCCCAGTCGGCGAAGCGCTGGGCGAGCACGCTCCCAACGCTGGTGGCAAGGTGTGCCGCCGCGTTGTGGCAGGGCATGACGATGGAGACGATGGGGGATGTATTCGCGGGATTCATGGGATCAGCCCTTGAGTCGGCGCAGGGCATAGCCGGCGATATCAGTCCAGCTCACGTCATGGCTGCCGAAGTACAGCTTGCGGGCCAGGCTCCCGGTGGTGTCGGTGTTGAAAACGGTCAGCCGGCGCAGCGTGAGCGGGTCGCCATCACGCAGGGCCCAGCCCGTGCGCGTCGTGCAGGCCGCTGTGTAACCCGCTTCGCGAACGGCAGCCGCACAGCGTGCATCCCACGCGCCATAGGGATAGGCGAAACTGTTGACCGCTGTCCCCAGGCAATCTTCGAGCGACGCCTTGGACTCGGTCAGCTCCTTCGCGAGTGCTACATCGCCAAGTGTGGGCAGCCGGACATGGTTGACAGTGTGAGAGCCGATTTCCATGCCGGAGGTATTCATTTCGCGCAGTTCGTTGGCGTTCAAGAGGCGTCCGTCGGGCCGGCCGTCGGCTTTCCAGCTTGGTTCAGTGCCGATCGAGCCTGAAACGATGAACCATGTCGCACGCATCCCTCGCTTCAGAAGTGCGTCCCTCGCCGCGAGATTGTCCACATACCCGTCGTCGAAAGTGATGACGACCGCGCGTCTGCGCGGGGCCTGCGGGTCGGCAGTCAGCTCCGCCATGGTGAGCGTCTGATAGCCTTCCGCCTGCAGGAAATCGAGTTGGGCGCAGAACCGGGGCAAGGATACGGCCCAAGGCCATTTGGGAAAAGCTGCACCGGGCTGCACGGCGTGGTACATCAGCATCGCAGGGCCGTGCGATCCGGCGTTGCGATGCAGCAAGGAGGAAATCGGGTCTATGCGCATATTGGAGCGTGAGGTGCGTCAGCGATGGGCAGCCTGCATTTGACGGAACTTCGCCAGCGCTTGGCGATACCGGTCGCCGTAGGTCTTGCGGTCGAGTCCCTTCAGGTCGATGCCCCAACCGTCCGTCTTGCCGGCAATGAGCGCGGTGCCGATTGAATGGTTGTATTCAGGCAGGTAGTGCGAGCCGTCGTAGGTTGTGTCGGTGCGCATGGTGACTGGCGAGGGGATGGAGAAGTCCAGGAAAACCGGAAAGTATTGGGCTGTGGCAAACAGGGCATCGAGGTAGTTGTCGAGCGTGCCGCGTTCGTCGAGCGCGGCAATGTGCCAGGCACTGATGGGCGGCACATAGCCGATGAAATTGGCCTCGGGGAAGACCTCTAGTAGCGCCTTGTACAGTATCGCGTTGCGCGTTTCAAAATTGTTGTCCCTGCGCGATGAGGCGTCTGCACGTTGCAGTCCCTCGGCAGCAAGGGTCTGGTCCGGACGAAAGGTCGGCGCGCGATCACTGACCACTTTGACGAAGTTGCGATCATAGTAGCCCGGAGAGTTCATCCGGTTGGCCAGTGTTCGCCACGACATGCTCAAGCTGTCGACCGATAGATAGGCGGGCAGCGGCGATGGAGGGGCGGTCAGCTCCGAGACGTGTTGTGGAATGCTGACCGGGTCGCGGCTCTGGGTTTCGAAATTGAATCCGTCCACGCCGATCACGAGGTGGCGGGGGCGGATGCCGCGATACCGCAAGTAGCTGGCGAACGCAATGAACTCTTCTACCTGTCCGGCCGAAAAGGCGAGGTTGAAACAGTTCAGAGGTGTCAGCGCATCCACGGGCATCCAGGTCGCACGCGAACTGCCGAATATCACGCAGTCATACGTGGCAGGTGCGCGGAGGAACTGGTTGAGTTTTGCGTTGCGCTCGTCGAAACCAAAGTTCTTGCCAGTGAGCCGGTTGCCACCAAAAAACCAGAGGGGATCGACTGCGCCGTTCAGTCCGAACACAAGGCTCGCACTGAGGCCAAAAGCCAGTGCAAGGCTGCGAACAAAACTTCTGTGGCGATGTGATTCCGGTAGTGTGCTCATCAGAACTGAAAGTAGAGAAATTCGCTGACGGCCGTGAGGTGCAGAATGGCCACAGCTCCCATCAATCCGATGACGACGGCCCAGCTTGTCGTGGGCGCCCATTGCGGCCGCCCGCGTAGCGCGTTTGCTGGTTCGAGTGCCGGTGTGAATCGGGCCATGAACTGTTGCGTGTTTGGCATGATCCAGGCAACCGCGAGAAGTGTTGCGATCCAGAAAAGACTGGTTCCCTGAGGGTCGAATCCGCTTACCGGCAATCCAAGGTCGTTGTCGATTCCCACCCGCTTCAGCCCTGAATGGATGTGCCAGGCGGCAGGCCAGTTGGCAGGGATCTGAATGCCATTGCTCCCCGTCATTGCCTGCAGAATGGAGACAGCCGATGAGGCGTCACTCGCGCGGAAGAAGACCCATCCGACCACGACTGCGAGAAAGGTGAGGAGGGTTGCTGCCAGACGCTCGGGGCGAGTGACGGGAAAGCGGCCGAGCGCCCGCGCGCGGAGACTGCTCCACGCGTGATTCACGCACAGATACACGCCGTGCAGTCCGCCCCAGATGATGAAAGTCCACCCGGCACCATGCCAGAAACCGCCCAGCAGCATGGTCGTGATCAGGTTGATATACCGTCGCAAGAGCCCGAAGCGATTCCCCCCGAGCGCGATATAGAGGTAGTCGCGCAGGAAGCGGGACAGCGTCATGTGCCAGCGGCGCCAGAAGTCGACGATGCTGCCTGCCTTGTAGGGTGAGTCGAAGTTGAGCGGCAGCCGGATGCCAAACATGCGCGACAGCCCGATGGCCATGTCCGAGTAGCCCGAGAAATCGAAGTAGAGCTGCAGCGTATAGGCCAGCGCTCCGCACCATGCCTCAAGCAGCGTGAGCTCAGTACCCGCGGCCGCCGCATTGAAAACGGGGGCCGCGAAGGGGGCCACGTTGTCAGCCAGAACGACTTTCTTGAACAGGCCAATCACGAATACGGTTAGGCCGACGGAGATGTTGTCCCAGTGCAGGCGGTAAGTTCGCTCTAGCGCGAACTGCGGCATCATCTCCTTGTGGTGCAGTACGGGGCCGGCGATGAGGTGCGGGAAATATGTGACGAACAGGCCGTAGTGGACGAAGTTTCGCTCTTTGACTTCGCCACGGTATGAATCAACTAGGAATGCGATCTGTGTGAAGGTGAAGAAGGAGATGCCGAGGGGGAGAATGATGTTTTCCAGATGCCATGCAGTGCCGAGGGCGGCATTCAGATTGACGAGGAAGAAATTTGCGTACTTGTAGTAGCCGAGCAGCAACAAGTCTGCCGCAATGGCGCCGATCAGTAGCCATTTCTTGCGATTAGCATTGCCGCGCTGATGCTCACGGGCGATTGCCGAACCGAGCGCAAAGTTGAACAGGATCGACGCGATCAACAGACTCACGTAGGCGGGGTTCCACCAGCCATAGAAAAAGAGCGAGGCGGAGAAAAGCCAGAGTGCGGCAAGTGGTCTGCTATAACGGCCAAGTGCGAAAAAGACCGCGAACGTGGCCGGGAAGTAGAACAGAATGAATTCGTACGAGTTGAACAGCATCGTTTTCTAACGTGGGTTCAGAACCGTCGCATGGGATTGATGTGCGCCGTGTCCCGATGCTTGCGTGAGCGTAAGGCGGAGTGCGGGCAGGTCATTGTTTTGCTGACCTGCGGAGGAGCGGCACGATTTTCGCCTTCCAGCGCGCTGACTCCGAACGAATCTCTGCAATGGGAAGCATGAAGAACAATGCTGTATACACCGCGCCACCGATAGACCCCATATAGACGAGATACAGAAATCCGTTGCCGCTCAATTCGATTGGCTGCATTGAGTCCGCGAGCACAAGCGCCAGGGCCACCAGGACGGCGATGAGAAGCGGGCCAGACAAGGCGGCTAGGAGCTTTGCGGGGCGGGCCTCGAGGGCGCGTGAGGCCAGCAAGTACATGTGGAACATGCGGTAAATGGATGCCGTGACGAAAGCGACTGCCACCCCTGTCAGGCCGTAAGGAATGCCCGCGAGAACGGATATGACGAGGATCCCCAGCATCAGCAACTGGACCACCAGTTCTTTGCCGAGTTTGTTCCGTGCTGCGAGAACCGCGCCGGACAGGTTCTCGACGATCATGAAGGGGCCAGCCATGACCAGCACCGAAATTGGCGCGGCCGCGTCCAGCCATTTGCTTCCGTAGAGCAAGAGAATCAGTGGCTCCGCGACGAAGTACAGCCCCACGTACAACGGCAGGGCGTACAGCGCGACAAGGGTGATGGATCGAAAGTATAGGTAGCGACTTAGATCGAGATTGTCCTGCTCCTTCGCAAGTGCCCTGAACAGTACGTCATACACTGACCCGGTAACGAAGCGTTGAGGCAAATAGGCGATGCTATCCGCCTTGTTGTAGTGGCCCACTGCCGTTGGCCCTGCGCCGCGCGAGAGGACGAACGTGCTGACCTGTTGCTGAAGGTAGACGACAATGTCATTGGCCGATGCGAGCATCCCATAACGCGCCAGTTCGCGGGCACGGCCAAGGTTGGCGGTAAGACTGGGACGCCAGCCGCTAACCTGCATGAGAATCAGCGAACTGACTGCCGAGCAAATCAATCCGCTGACCGTAAGGCTCCAGACGCCATAGCCACTCAGCCCCATGCCAATTGCGAGCGAATTGCTGAGCAGCAGGTTGATCAACTGCATCATCGCCTTCGCCTTGTAGCGCATTTCGCGATGCAGCATGTTGCTGGGCAGATTGACGAAGGGCCGAAGGATGAACGAGAGCGCGGACACACGCAGGAGATCCGCATACAGCGGCGTGCGGTACCAATCGGCAAACCAGGGCGCAACGGCAAAAAAGCATGCGTAGATCGCGATTCCGATGGCCAGTTGCAGCGTGAAAACCGCGTTGTAGTCGGCTTTTGTTGCTTCCTTTGCCCTCACCAGCGCCTGCCCCATGCCGCCGCCGCTGACCATGCCCACCAGACCGGTGAAGATCTGGATGGTGAGGATCATGCCGAAGTCTTCGGGGGCGAGAATGCGCGCGAGGATGATCCCGAGCAGGAAGCCGAGGATCTGATTGCCCGTGTTGCCGATGAAAAGCCAGAGCGCGCCGCGCCTGATGTTGTTGCCCAGCGACATTGAAATTCCGTTAGAGCGGTTGAGCGGATGGCACTGGCTCTGGATCCAAGTGCTCTAGTACCGAGTTTGGGCGGGGTCCGGTTCCTGAAGTGACTGCCAGCCCGGGCACGCGCTTGATTGTCAGAAGCCGGTTCATGAACTTTGCTGCTTCAGGTCTTTCAGCCCGGGGAGGCGGGTGTCTTTTTGTGACAGGATGGGGTCGGCGATTGGCCAGTCAATTCCAATCTCCCTGTCGTTCCAGATGATTCCACCTTCGTCATTCGGGTCGTAATAGTCGGTGCACTTGTACTCGAAGTCCGCAACGTCGCTGAGAACGCAGAAGCCGTGGGCGTAGCCGGGCGGAATCCAGACTTGGCGATGATTATCGTCGCTCAGTTCGACCGACACGAACTTCCCACAAGTGGGGGAGTGCGGATTGATGTCCACGGTGACATCGAAGACGGCGCCTCTGCTCACCCTCACCAGCTTGCCCTGAGGGTGCTTGCGCTGAAAGTGAAGGCCGCGAAGAACACCCTTGTGCGATCGCGAATGATTGTCCTGAACGAAGGGCTGGTCGATTCCGACTTCGCAGTAACGGTCAGCTCGATAGTTCTCAAGAAAGAAGCCGCGCGAGTCGCCGAAAACCCTGGGTTCGATGATCAGCACACCGGGCAGGGCCGTTTCGATTACTTTCATCCAACCCACCTATGGGTGAGCACGCGCTGGAGGTATTGGCCATATCCTGTCTTCGACAGCGCGGCGGCTTCTGCCTCCAGTTTTTCAGCGCTTACCCAGCCTTTCCGGTAGGCGATTTCTTCCAGGCAGGCGACCTTCAGGCCCTGGCGTGCCTCGATGGTCTGAATGAAGTGTCCGGCTTCCATCAGCGAATCATGGGTGCCGGTGTCGAGCCAGGCGAAGCCGCGGCCGAGCAGGGTGACGTCAAGTTTGCCTTGCGCCAGGTAGGCGTTATTAACATCTGTGATCTCAAGCTCGCCGCGTACGGAGGGCTTTACCTGCTTGGCGATGTTGATCACGTCGTTGTCGTAGAAATACAGGCCGGTGACTGCAAAGTTCGACTTCGGATGGGCGGGTTTTTCCTCGATCGAAATCACCTTGCCGTTCGTGTCGAACTCCACGACCCCGAATCGCTCGGGACTGTTGACGTGGTAGCCGAAGATCGTCGCACCCTGATCTTTATTGACTGCGCTACGAAGCATCGCCGGAAATCTGTCACCGTAGAAGATGTTATCGCCCAGGATGAGGCAGACGTTGTCCTTGCCGATGAAGTCTTCACCGATGAGAAAGGCCTGCGCCAGGCCGTCGGGCGAGGGCTGTTCGGCGTAGCTGAGCGCGATGCCGAAGTCGCTGCCGTCACCCAGCAGCTTGCGGAAGTTGGGCAGGTCGTCGGGGGTGGAGATGACAAGGATGTCCCGGATGCCGGCGAGCATGAGCACCGACAGCGGGTAGTAGATCATCGGCTTGTCGTAGATGGGCAGGAGCTGCTTCGACACGCCGCGGGTGATCGGGTGCAGCCGCGTGCCGGATCCGCCGGCGAGGATGATGCCTTTCATTGCTTGCTCCGGATGAGGACGCGCCATTGTCGCCTTCGCGTGGTGACGCGGTCGTGAATTATTGCACCGGCAGCAGGTGCGGTAGCGCCGTAGGGTCGGCTTCAGCCGACCGGGATGCCGGGTTTACAGGGTGTTGGCGGGCTGAAGCCCGCCCTACGGGTTGGGTGCGGTAATCGTAGGGTCGGCTTCAGCCGACCATCGCGAGAGGGTAGGGCGATCTGATATCGAAACCCATCAGTCTTCCAGGTCCTCGAACGCCTCGCGCGCCGTGATCGGCATGTCGACGCTTGCGAGCTGCAGCGCCGGGCCGTCGGGCTCGGTTTCGAACATCAGCCAGTGGTCGGCCTCGCGGCGGTAGAGTTCGAGGCGGCGGTGTTCGATGTCGACGAGCAGGTATTCGCTGAGGTCGGCGAGCTTGCGGTAGGCGGCGAACTTGGCGCCACGGTCATAGGCAGCGGTGGAGTCGGAGAGCACCTCGACGATGAGCTTTGGGTGCTCCATGGCGAGATCCGCGAGGCGGTCGCGTTCGTCACAGGTGACCATCGCGTCGGGGTAGAAGAAGGCATCGGCCGCGGCGACGAAGAGCTTCATGCCGGAGATGAAGGTCTGGCAGCGGCTGCCTTTCAGGTGCGCACGAAGGCGACTGGCGACGGCGAGGGCTACGCGAGCGTGCGCCCGGCGCACACCGACCATCGCGAACACCTCGCCGGCGATGTACTCATGCCTTTTTTCCTGCGTCGCCTCCCTGGCGAGATAGGCCTCGCGGTTCAGCGTTGCGACTTCTTGCGCTTGTCCCATGTCGGTGTTCCTGAACGTTGAGGGCATTGTGGGCGAGGGCGAAGAGGGCGGCAACTTTGACGGTCTGCCTTGTCATGTCAGTACTCTCTAAAGTACTTTAAGATCTGAAAAAGTACTGATTTGGGGCTGATCGAAATGAACAACATCCTGACCGTCGCCGAGATCAAGCGCCGCGGCATGGCAGCCATCGAGGAAGGCCTACGGCACGGCCCGGTGCACATCGTCAAGCGCAACAAGCCGGCGGCCGTCGTGCTATCGGAGGAGGAGTATCAGCGACTCCTTGGCGGGCGAAGCGCCGCGCCGGAGGGGCTGACGGCTGTGCAATGGTTGCTCGCCCATTCGGTTGGTGGCACGCGTGACAGGGAGCAGATCGATGCGGATCTGCGGTCGGAGCGGGACTGGTGATCGCCTTTTTCGATGCGTGTGCCCTGATCTACCTGATCGAGGGCAAGGAGCCGTTTGCGGGGAGGGTGCGCGACGAGATCACGGACATCGCACGCGAGTACCCTGGTCTTGGCGCGGCCGTCAGCCGATTGAGCTGGCTGGAGTGCCGCGTTGGCCCGATGAAGGCCGGCGACAATGCCGCGCTCGCCGCATTCGATGCCTTCTTTTCCCGGCCGGATCTGGTGTGGGTGGAGCTGACACGGGAAGTCGTGGAGCTGGCTGCGGTCATCCGTGTGAAGCACGGGCTGCGTACGCCGAACGCATTGCAGGCGGCGAGCTGCTTGCAACTCGGGTCGCAGCATGTGTTCTTGACCGGCGACGCGTCTTTTGGCCGTGTCGGGGGCCTGAACGTCAGACTGTTGCGCGGGTGACTGCCGCAATGGCCGGCAGCCTTTCACCCCTGCCCCAGCCGCCCGAGCTGATACGCGCCGCTCAGCACCCGCTGCCACCACGCTTCGTTTTGCAGATACCACTGCACCGTCTTGCGCAGGCCGGTTTCGAAGGTTTCCTGCGGCACCCAGCCGAGTTCGCGCTCGATCTTGGACGCGTCAATGGCGTAGCGGCGGTCGTGGCCGGGGCGGTCCTTCACGAAGGTGATGAGGTCGCGGTAGCGGGCGAGGCCTTGCGGCTTGGAGGGGGCAAGCTCCTCGAGCAGGTCGCACAGCGTGTGGACCACCTCCAGGTTGCGCTTCTCGTTGTGGCCGCCGATGTTGTACGTCTCGCCGACTTCGCCCCGGCTCACCACCTGCACCAGTGCGCGCGCGTGGTCTTCGACGTAGAGCCAGTCGCGGATTTGCCCGCCGTCGCCATACACCGGCAGCGGCTTGCCGTGCAGGGCGTTGAGGATGATGTGCGGGATGAGCTTTTCCGGGAAGTGGAAGGGGCCGTAGTTGTTGGAGCAGTTGGTGACCAGCGTAGGCAGGCCATAGGTGCGTTGCCAGGCGCGCACGAGATGGTTCGATCCGGCCTTGGAGGCGGAGTAGGGCGAGCTGGGCGCGTAGGGCGTGGTTTCGGTGAAGAGATCCTCGGTGCCCTCGAGGTCGCCATACACCTCGTCGGTGGAGATGTGGTGGAAGCGGAAGGCGTCCTTCTCTGCCTGCGGCAGCGCGTTCCAGTAGCTGCGCGCGGCCTCGAGCAGCGTGTAGGTGCCGACGACGTTGGTCTCGATGAAGGCCGCCGGGCCGTCGATGGAGCGGTCGACGTGCGATTCGGCCGCCAGGTGCATCACCGCAGTGGGGCGGAACTCGGCGAACACCTTCGCCAGCGCCGGGCCGTCGCAGATGTCGACCTGATGGAAACGGTAGCGCGGCGAACCGGCCACCGAGGCGAGCGATTCGAGGTTGCCGGCGTAGGTGAGCTTGTCGACGTTGGCGACTTCGTGCGTCGTGTCGTTGATGAGGTGACGCACGACGGCCGAACCGATGAAGCCGGCACCGCCGGTGACGAGGATGCGCATGGTGATATTCCTTGGCGAAGGTCTTTGATGCAGGGAGTGTGCGATTCAGCGGGAGTCCGCAGCCCGATACACGGCGTCACGTTCGCGCTTGCCGACAGCGACTACGACGACAACGATTTCGGCATCTCGCACCTCATAGACGAGTCGATAGCCGACGCTGCGCAGTTTTATCTTGTAGCGGTCGGGATGGCCGTGAAGCTTTGCACTCGGGACTCGCGGATTTTCCAGCCGTTCGGCAAGCTTCTTCTTGAATTGAGTGCGGACCGTTGCGTCGAGTTTCTCCCACTCCGCAAGCGCTTCGCGCTTGAAGCGCAGTTCAAAGCTCATCGAGCTTTACCGCGATTTCGGCATCGTTCGTGCGCCGGTCGGCGATCGCATTGAGTTCGAGATCTTCCAGCCGGTCGAGTAAGGCCTCGTAGGTCTTCGCTGGCACGCAGTAGAAAGCCGGCTCGTTCCGGTTGAGGATCGCGACCGCAAACCCGTCCCCCGCCGCAACGGTGCCCATGGGATTGCGCTTCAGCTCGGAGATGCTGGCGGTGGTCTGGGTGAGGATGGTGTGCGTCATGGTGCTTCTCGGCGTGCTAATTGACGTGCTTAGTATAGTGCTCGAGCGAGGGATTTCCGCTGGCGGCCGCCCTTGGTTGGCCTGATCTTCATCAAGGATTGGCCGTTACCAGGTGCCGCGTCGAGCCGCTTGGCGTCACGATCTCCACCTCCACGCCCTGAGTGCCCGGCCGGTACCACCAGCGCGTGGTGCGCTGCGGGCCGGCGACTTCGGCGCCGACGCGCTCGCCGTCCTCCAGCCTGCGGATGGTGGCGCGCGGGGTCTGGCCGGCGAGGGTGGGCAGCATGACGACGAGGAACTGGTCGGCCTTCGCGTCGCTGGGCGGCATGAGTTCGAGGCGCCAGCTGCCGGGCTCGGGGCGGCCGGAGGCGACGTTTTTCATCGATTGTTGCACCTTGCCGCCGTCGTCGTAGTTCTTGCCGTCGACGAAGAACTCGAAGCCGGGGCCGCCGATCGTGTTCAGCAGCGGGTTCTTCGGCAGCAGCACGTGGCCCTCGAGCTGGCCGCCGCGGTGGCCGGGTTGCGCGGTGGCGGAGACGAACAGGCTGAAGCGATTGCCGCCGGCGATGGGCGGTTCGATGGCGTGCAGCAGCCAGCGCTTGCGGAAGGCAGCCTCGGTGGCGACAACGTCGTCGAACACGACGATCGCGTCGTTGGCGCGGTCGTAGCCGAACACCCGCCATAGGCGCTCGACGCGCTTCGTGCGGTGCGCGAAGGTGCCGCGGCCCGATTGCGCGTTGGTGTAGGCGGGGGTGAGGTCGGCGACGGCGGCAACCAAGTCGTCCTGATCAAGATGGGCGACGATGCGGCCGGTGTGGTAGGTGTCGCGGCGCTTGTTCCATTCGTCGAGGTCGAGCGGTGCGGCTTCCACGCCCCAGCCCGAACCGATGCGGCGCTGGCCGCCGTCGTTGGCGTAGGGGCGCGGGTTGCCGGCGTCGAAACCGGGGCCGGGCATGACGTCGTCGGGGTCGGTGACGGTGACGAGGTTGTGCGCGATGCTCTGGTAGGCGTAGTTCATGTGGTGGTCCGAGCCGTAGGCCGGGCCGTACAGGCCGCTGTCGATCGCCAGTTCGCCGCCCTTGTAGATCGTGAACGCGCCCTGGTCGAGGTGGCTGTGCGACCAGTAGTTGTCGCCGGCCTTGAAGGTGACGTAGGTGGCATCCGGCGACCAGTCGCTGCGCGCGGTGAGCATGCCGATGCCGTCGAACAGACGCGACAGCGGCAGCGCCTCGGCGGCGCGCGCATCGATCAGGCTGCTGTCGGCCAGCGGCCCCCATGGCCAGCCGGTGGGTTGCGGCAGGGGCTTGGGCGGCGCCAGGCTGTATGCCGCGGCGTGGCGCAGTTCGATGGCGAGCGGGATGGCGTCGGGCGAGGGGCGCAGGAAATTGGAGCCGTCGCCCCAGCGGTAGTGGCTGCCGTCGGGCCGTGTGCGATGCACGAGGAAGTCGAGAAAGCCGCGGATGCCGGGTTCGTTGCGGATCAGGTCTTCGCCGGTGGCGGCGCGCCACATCGCTGGCAGGGTGTAGATGGCCTGGCCGATGCCGATGCCCACGTATTCGCCACCTTCATGCCAGCCGCCGTTGCGCCCCATGATCTGCCGCCACACCGGCAGTACGCGGTTCTTCCACAGTTCGTGGGTGAAGGCGAGGTAGGCCTCGCCGCGCGGGTGGTCGCGATACAGCGCGATCGAGCAAGCCATCAGCGCCTGCAGCGGGGCGTTATAGAGGAAGACGTTGTAGGGCGACAGCTGCTCCGTGCGGATCACCTCGATCACGTAGTCGCAGCCCTCAGAAAGCTTGTCGCGCAGCGCCTCGCGCTCGGGGGCGGTCCATTGCTCGTACAGCCAGTCGTAGGCGAGCGCCAGCGGCTTCACCTGGCCGTCGCCGCGCTGCCAGAAGCGTGTCTCCATCAGCTTTGTGTGCAGGCGTTCGAGGTCGACATTGCCCGGACGCAGGGCGGCGCTGAGAATCTGCGTGTCGATGGCGTTGGCGTTGCTGCGTGCGGCCGAGTGGATCTGGCTCAGCAGGTTGGTATTGAAGGCCTGCAGCATTGCCGCGTCGTTGGGCGAAGGGTGCGGCAGGCGCGGGTGCGCGTGCTGGAAGCCGGGGAGCGCGAGCGGGGGCAGCGCCGAGGGGGGCGGATAGGTGATGGTGGTCTCGTTCACCGGGTTGGCCGGCGGGCTGGAAGGCACGGTGGTGGCAACGACGATAAACAGGGCCGCCACGGGCAGCGCGGCGCCCAGGAACAAGGGGCGCAGCGCCGAAAGCGGGCTCGAGGGCGTCCCACGGGTGATCGCGTCGGCCAGGTGTGCCCGGGCCGGCGCGTGGGCTCCCCAGTGGTGGCCTTGCTCGAGAAGGTGGCGTACGACCCAGTGCAGCAACCAGGCGCTCGCGGCGGCGATGAGCAGGTTGGTGGGGTCGGGGCGGGCGCCGAGCGAGAACAGCTTTAGCAACTCCACGCCGAAGCACAGCGCCAGCGCGAACAGCACCGTGCCGAGCGCGGCCCGGCGTGGTGCGGCGGGCCAGCCGATGGCCGCGGCCACGCCGATCGGCGCGTAGCTGCCGGCGACGAACAGCAGGCTGCGCACCGCGGCGGTTTCGCTGGTGTAGTAGTGGTAGTAGAAGGGCAGGAAGCGCAGGCCCTCGAGCTTCTCCAGCGCGGCCCATTCCGGCTGCAACTGCAGCGGGAGGAGCCCGTTCAGCGCCAGCGCCAGGCCAAGGTGCAGCGGCAGCAGCGCAAACAGCACCCGGCGGGCGGTAATGGGCGAGTAGTTCAGCCAGCGCGAGGGGTGCGTGTGCGCCAGTGCCACGCCCCAGGCCACGCCCAGGCCGCGGGTCAGCACCGAGATGCCCTGCGTGTTGCCGGAGGCGAGCACGATCTGCACCGCTTCTACAACCAGTCCGATCGCGACGCCCGCGGCGAAGCCCGAGGCCAGGGTGCGCGGTGTCAGCGGGCCGCTGGTGCGCCCCCTCATGAACACCAGCAGCAGGCCGAAGGGCACCACGAGCAGCGCTTCGACGATCAGCTTCACGCCGCAGGTAAAGCTACTGCCGCAGCTCAGGCCCGGTCCCAGGCTGAGGCTGTCGGGCTTGGCGAGCTTGGCCGCCAGTTCGCCGGACGACACGAGAAAGTCATAAGGGAAGAAGCTGAGGCCAAGGTAGCCGACCGCGTACAGCGCCAGCAGCGCGAGGATGCTGTTGCGCCCGCCGGCGATGAAGCGCTCCCACATTGCGGCGATGCGCTTGCCCGATACGAACCAGATCGCGGTGCCGAGCGCCGTGCCGATGGATTCGGCCAGCAGGTCGTTGAGCGACACGGTGCGCGGCGGGAAGAAGAGCTGCAGGTACTCGATGCCGACCGCCAGCGCCAGGCAGGCAGAGAGCGCGATGCCGAGCAGGACCACCCGCACACCCGCGCCAAGGCGGCTCGCCCAGATCGCGCCGGTGGTGAAGTAGGCCAGAACCAGATACAGCAGGATGTTCGCCACCCAGTCGGCGCGCGACCCCACCCCGAGCTGCAGCCACGGGATGTTCAAAAATTGTTGCGTTGCGTTCGGATTGGGCTTGAATTCAAGGGGCACCAGGCTGCCGTAGGCGACGAAAACCGCCCAGGCGAGGGCCAGCCTGGCGTGATGCCAGGCGCGGGAGCTGGGCGGGTGTGGCGTGATGCTCATCGGCGGCAGGAATTCATCGTCAGGACAGTGCAATTGTCGTACGGGATGCGGCAAACTGCGAACGTTGTCGTTTCGCTTCAGTTCATATGCCGT
>JBDHRB010000009.1:0-14869 GCA_039807355.1 Candidatus Competibacteraceae bacterium | reverse complement strand
GTCATACGCCGGCTGCAAACCCGGCGCGACCGGATGGGAAAACTCCAGAATCACCACCCGCCCTCCCGGCTGGAGGACGCGATACAAAGCCGCCAGCGCCCGTTCCTTGCGCGTGACGTTGCGCAGCCCAAAGCCGATGGTCACGCAATGGAAGGTATTATCGGGAAACGGCAACTGCTCGGCGTCCGCCTGCACATAATCCACATTGCCGACCGCCCCGGCGTCGACCAGGCGCTTGCGTCCTTCACCCAACATGCTGGCATTGATGTCGGACAGCACGACCCGGCCCTGTAGCCCGACCAGCGGCAACATCCGCCGGGTCAGATCGCCGGTGCCGCCGGCCACGTCCAGCGCCCGCTGGCCCGGACGCAGCCCGGTCAGGCCGACCGCGAAGCGTTTCCACAGCCGATGCGCACCCAGCGACATCAGGTCATTCATCAGATCGTATTTGTCGGCGACTGAATCAAATACGCCGGCCACCTTGCGCGCTTTCTCGCTGGCCGCCACAGTCTGATAGCCAAAATGGGTGGTTTCCGAATGTTCCATGACCGTTCAGCCCTGACGTTGATGACCGGCATCAGCGAGACGGCGCAGATAATCCTGCCAGTTCTGCTCCTGACGGATACCGAGGTCATAGAGAATGTTCCAGGAATACAGGCCGCTGGCGTGACCGTCATCAAACACCAGCTTGACGGCGTAACGGCCAATCGGCTCGATCGCGGTGATGTTGACCTGCTCCTTGCCGGTGACCAGAAGCGCGGCGCCCGGGTGATGCCCGCGCACTTCCGCCGACGGGGAAAACACCCGCAGATATTCGCAAGGCAACTGAAAATGCGCGCCATCCTCGAACGCGACTTCCAGAATCCGCGAGGCCTGATGCAGTTTGATTTCGGTCGGATGCACGCTCATGACTTCCCTTTGTCAACGCTCACAGGATATAGCGGGTCAAGTCTTCATCCTTGATCAGTTCGCCGAGATGGGCGTCAACATAGGCGCTATCCACCGCCACGTCCTGCCCGGAGCGATCCGGCGCTTCAAAGGAAATCGCCTCAAGCAGGCGCTCCATCACCGTATGCAAACGCCGGGCGCCGATGTTTTCAGTGCGCTCATTGACCTGATAAGCCACCTCGGCGATGCGCCGCACGCCGTCGGCGGTAAAGCTCAGTTTGAGCTGTTCGGTGTCGAGCAGCGCGGTATATTGCTCGGTCAGCGAGGCGTCCGGTTCGGTGAGAATCCGTACAAAATCATCGGTACTCAGCGCGTTCAGCTCTACCCGGATCGGCAGCCGGCCCTGCAATTCAGGAATTAAATCCGACGGTTTGGCCAGATGAAAGGCCCCGGAGGCGATGAACAGGATGTGATCGGTGCGCACCATGCCGTATTTAGTGGATACGGTGCAGCCTTCCACCAGCGGCAGCAGGTCGCGCTGCACCCCTTCGCGGGACACGTCCGGACCGCCGTATTCGCCGCGTTTGGCCACCTTGTCGATTTCGTCGATAAAGACGATGCCGTTCTGCTCGACCGCGGCCAGCGCCCGCAACTTCAGCTCTTCCTCATTAATCATCTTCGCCGCTTCTTCCTCTTGCAGGAGCTTCAAAGCATCCTTGACCCGCAGCTTGCGGGTGCGGGTGCGGCCATTGTTCAAATTCTGAAACAGGCTCTGCAACTGGCTGGTCATTTCCTCCATGCCGGGCGGAGCCATGATCTCGACCCCGACCGAGCGCACGGAAATTTCAATCTCGATGTCCCGATCATCGAGATCGCCTTTCAGCAGACGTTCGCGCATTTTCTGGCGAGTGTTGGAATGATCCGGCGGGGGGGGTTCATTGGCGAAGCCGACGCTGCTGCGCGGGCGCGGCAACAAGGTGTCCAGCACCCGCTCATAGGCGGCTTCCTCGGCGCGGTCCCGGACTTTCTGCATCTCTTCCTCACGCGCCATTTTCACCGCGCTATCCATCAAATCGCGGATGATCGATTCGACATCGCGGCCGACATAGCCGACTTCGGTGAATTTCGTCGCTTCGATCTTGATGAACGGCGCATTGGCCAATTTAGCCAAGCGCCGGGCGATTTCGGTTTTACCCACCCCGGTCGGGCCGATCATCAGAATATTCTTGGGGGTGATTTCGTTGCGCAACTCCGGATCCACCCGCATCCGTCGCCAACGATTGCGCAGGGCAATCGCCACGGCGCGTTTAGCGGCATCCTGGCCGATGATGTGTTTGTCCAGTTCCTGGGCGATTTCTCGGGGAGTCATCTCTGACATGCGAAGCTACCATCCACGGGTCAAGCGAAAACAGGATGCGGGCGCACCGAGGGCAAAACCCGGTTATCCGCCCGCCAGTTCTTCAAAGGTGAGATTTTCATTGGTGTAAATGCAGATGCCGGCGGCGATTTTCAAGGCTTGCTCGACAATGCTCCGCGCATCGAGTTCGGTATGCTCAAGCAGCGCCTGGGCGGCGGCCTGCGCATACGCGCCTCCAGAGCCGATGGCCGCCAGATCGCGCTCCGGCTCGATCACATCGCCGGTGCCGGAAATAATCAGCGTGGTCTGGGGGTCGGCGACGATCAACAGCGCCTCCAGACGCCGCAACAGGCGGTCGGTGCGCCAGTCCTTAGCCAGCTCTACTGCGGCGCGGGTCAGTTGGCCGCTGTGCTTTTCCAGTTTGCCCTCGAAGCGCTCGAACAGCGTGAAGGCGTCCGCCGTGCCGCCAGCAAAGCCGGCGATAATCTTGTTCTGGTAGAGCCGCCGCACCTTGCGGGCGTTGCCCTTCATCACCGTATTGCCCAGAGTCACTTGACCATCGCCGCCAATCACCACCCGGTGACCACGGCGCACGGCCAAGACCGTGGTGCCATGCAATCCATCCATATTCCTGCCTCGCAGTTTTGCGCGGGATTGTACACAATTCGCCGCTCACGATCATGGAGATGGGGATGGCCGCTCTATCGTCAAGCGCGCCGTCCAAAAAAAAGCCCTGGCGACAAGGGGGAATGCCGCCGGGGCGAATAGGACATCCGGTTTAACCCGGATAGAGTCCGCTCAGGGAGGGAAGCGGACAGGCGTAAGGGCTTACGCTTACCCTGTAGGATAAGGGCGATCTGAAAAAGTTCAATGCCTGTCGAACCGGCGCATCAACCACGGCGCGGCGCTCCCGGCTTGCGAGCCAGCCCCAAAAACCGCTAGATTACGCCGTTTATCCTGCCGCGCCTTCAACCCGCTCACCTCCGCTGGGCCAGCGCGGCTTTCACCAGCAACTGCATTTTTAGGGTCTCAGCCGCGATGAAGAAAGGCATCCATCCCCAATACCGCGAAGTGGTGTTCCAGGACATCTCTACCGACTTTGCCATCCTTACCCGCTCTACGATTGCCGCCAAGGAAACCATTCAATGGAGCGACGGCAAGGAATATCCGCTGGTCAAGGTGGAAGTGTCCAGTCAATCCCATCCCTTTTACACCGGCAAACAGAAGATCGTTGACACCGCCGGTCGCGTGGACCGCTTCCGTCGCAAATACGGTCTGGCGTCCTGAAACATCACGCCGTTATGCGCTCCCCCATCCGTGGGGGGCTGCTGCAAACCAGCGTGCATTTCGTTATCATGACGCCGGTTTACGCCATGCGCACAAACCAAATGAAAGAATGATTAGGGACGCCATTGGGGTGAACGCCATAACCACAACAGCGGCATAACCGGGTTTGTTCCTGACCCTGCCACCACTCACTGCGGAGGTTTATGAATGGCAACGATTACCTTTAAGGATGACGCCACCGGCAAAGCCGTACAAATGCCGGTGCTAGAGCCGACTCACGGCCAGTCCGTGGTGGATATCGGCAGACTGGCCAAGGAATTTGGCTACTTCACCTACGATCCCGGCTTCATGTCTACCGCCAGTTGCCAAAGCACCATTACCTATCTGGACGGCGACAAGGGCGAATTGCTGTATCGCGGCTATCCGATTGAGCAGTTGGCGGAACAATGTAATTTCCTTGAGGTTTCCTACCTGCTGCTGTACGGCGATCTGCCGAACCCGGAAAAGAAAAAGATTTTCGAAGAAAGTATCGCCCGGCACGACCGAATCACTGAAAACCTGCGTCGCTTCTTCCACGGCTTCAATTATGACGCCCATCCGATGGCGATGATGACCGCGGCGGTCAGCTCGCTATCCGCCTTCTATCACGACCGGCTTAACATCCGCGACTATGAGCATCGCATGGTGACCGCCCGTCGGCTGATCGCCAAGATGCCGACCATCGCCGCCGCCTGCTACAAACACAGCATCGGCGATCCCGGCATTTACCCCCGCGACGATCTGAGCTACACCGGCAACCTGCTGTACATGATGTTCAGCCGTCCGGGCAAGCGCTATGAAGTCAATCCGATTGCCGAACGGGCGCTGGACGTGCTGTTCACCCTGCACGCCGACCACGAGCAGAACGCCTCCACCTCTACGGTGCGCCTGGCCGGCTCTTCCGGCTGCAATCCTTACGCCGCGGTAGCCGCCGGCATTGCCTGTCTGTGGGGACCCGCCCATGGCGGCGCCAACGAAGCGGTATTGCGGATGCTTGACCAGATTGGCGATATCAAGAACGTGGACAGCTTCATGGCCAAGGTCAAGGACAAGAGTTCCGGGGTTCGCCTGATGGGCTTCGGTCACCGGGTCTACAAGAACTTCGACCCGCGCGCCAAGATCATCAAGGACATCTGCCATCAGGTGCTGGACAGTTTCGGCCACGATCCGCGTCTGGAGCTGGCGATGCGTCTCGAAGAAATCGCTCTGAGCGATTCGTACTTCGTCGAGCGCAAGCTGTATCCGAACGTCGATTTCTACTCCGGGATTATTTACAGCGCCCTGAAGATTCCGGTTGAGATGTTTACGGTGATGTTCGCCATCGCCCGCACCGTCGGCTGGATCAGCCACTGGATGGAGATGGTTAGCGAACCGGATATGAAGATTGGCCGGCCCCGCCAGCTTTACGTCGGCCCGGTCAAGCGTGATGCAGTCCCGCTGGCGCAACGCGCTTAAAAAAACTGCCCGGCTGCTTGCTCCGCAACCCTCCCCGGATTGGGGAGGGTTTTTATTTTATTCAACCGCCGCGCTTTGAGTTCTTTGGTTTGGGCAAATTGGCCGGTTCCGCACGCGCCACCTTGGTCACCGGGCGCTTTGCTTCACCCTTGGCCACTCCGGACGCCGGCTTGCTGTTGTTTTTTACCAGACTCGGCGTCGGCTTGCTGTTCGCCGCCGCTGCTTTGACGACCGGCGGTTTGGACTTCGCCGCTACCCGAACGGACTGGACCGGCGGTTTAGACTTCGCCGCCACCCGAGCCGACTGGGGCGGCGGGCTGACCGCTCGCTTCGCCGCCGCAACCGGCGGCATCTGAACCGGTTTTGGCCGGACTGACGCTGTTTGAACGATTTTTGGCGGGACTGAAACTGTTTGCGTTCTGGGGCGTAGCACCGGACGAATCACGGCGTTTTCCGGCTCTTCTTCCGCCGTCCAGCGCACCATGACCGGCGCAGGCTCCGGTTTCGCCGGCGGCGGCGGCGCCAAACCGTATCGGGCAAAGCCATAGTCGAGCAATGTGCGGGCATCCTCCCATAACGTACCGCTGTTCGGGCTGTTAAGAATCGCCACAATCAATCGGACGCCGCCGCGATCCACCTCGCCGACAAAGCAACGCCGGGCTTTCAGGGTAAAGCCGGTCTTGCCGCCACGCGCACCTTCGTAAGAAGCCAGCAAGCGGTTATGGCTCACTACCGGGATCATCCGCCAGTCGCCGTACAGGCCGCGCCCGGATTCGATGCGCAACGCCGCGCTGCGGGTGCGGACGATTTCTGCAAACAGCGGATGTTGCATCGCCTGACGGAAAATCAGCGCCAGATCATAGGCGGTGGAATAGTGGTCTTCGTTGGGCAAGCCGTGCGGATTCATGAAATGGCTGTCGCGGGCGCCGATTTGCCAGGCCCGGGCATTCATCAATTCAGAAAATCCTGGCGTCGAACCGCCCGCCGCCTCAGCCAGCGCCTCTGCGGCATCGTTGCCGGATTTGAGCATGAGTCCGTAGAGCAAATCCTGGGTCAGCGCCGCTTCGCCAGAGCGCAAGCCAATCCGGCTTGGCGGCGCACTGGCCGCTTGCGGACTGACCAAGACCCGGGCGTTCAAGTCAAGGCGTTCCAAGGCCACCAACGCGGTCAACACTTTAGTAGTGCTGGCGGGCGGCAAACGCAAGCGAGGCTCCTTTGCAAACAGAATTTCGCCGGTGGTTGGATTCATCAACACCGCCGACCGTGCGGCAATAGCCGGCCCGGAAAAGACGCTTCCAACCTCCTGCGCCCACGCAGCGCCAGCGGCCAGACACAGCGCCATGCCCGCCCACCAGAACGGCGCCCGCTCCAAGCGTAATCTGTTCAACAACCATGATAAGGACACGCAATTCACCTCGTCGCTATCTTCAAGTTCGGGTCGGGCTGCCTGAGATGCGGCGCTCGCAACCCCATCGCCATATTCACTCAAAGGAACACGGTTTTTCTATTGTGGTCAAAATTTTGTTATTCGGCTAGGGGGTGCGCCGGGTTATGCCGAATAAACAGCAAGTCCCGAATGACATGACCCAAGCGCTGGCCGCGCTGCTCAAATTTGCTCAAGGGTCGCCAGGCCGGGCGCGGCGCAAATCCCGTTCCAGACGCATTGATGAGTTCGGGAGTCGCATTGAGCAACTCCAGCATGGCCCACGCATAGTCTTCGCAGTCGGTGGCGATATGCAATTGCCCTTGCCATTTCAACTTGCGCACCAGCAAAGCCAGCCGCTGCGCCTGAATCAAGCGGCGTTTGTGATGCCGGGCCTTCGGCCAGGGATCCGGGAAAAAAATTTGCATACGATCCAGGGATTGATCCGGCCATTGCCGCTCCAGAACCTCCAGGGCGTCCGCGCATAAAATACGCAGATTGGTCAATTGCAATTGCGCAGCCCGCAACAACAGGTGACCGACGCCGGGGCGATACACTTCAATGCCCAGATAATTGTATTCGGGCTGGGTCGCCGCCTGAGTCGCCAGCGACTCGCCATCGCCAAAGCCGATTTCCAAAACCAGCGGCGCACAACGGCCAAATAAAACGGTTGGGTCCAGTAATGTCGCGCCGGCATCGACGCCAAACTGCTGCCCATACTTCACTAACGCCCGTTGTTGCGCCGGGGTGATTCGGCCTTCGCGCCGTACAAAGCTGCGAATCGGCTGTAGCGCCCTGCTCTGTAAATGATCGGGAGTCGCCGCCTCTTGTAAAAAGTTGTCTAAACCATCGACCTGACGCATTTCAACTCCAGATAAAAACCCATTGAAAGCCACCGGGTTACTCCCCGATTGCGGTTAAATGCTCTAAAAGGGATTGCAGAAATAAAAACAAATATCCTACAATCAGTGCGTATGGCCAATCATCAAGCTTTCCAAAACCCTTCACGAACGACGGTATACAAAAAACATGAGTGACCCCATCGAAAGCGTCCTTGAATCCTCCTCGATTGAGCAGTTGAATAGTTTAATCAAGAAAGCCCAGGATGAAATCGAGCGTAAAAAAGTCGATGAAATCCAGCTCGCTCGCCGCCAGTGGCTGGACCGGGCGAGCATCCTTGGCATGTCGCCTGAAGATATCCTGAAATACTCGGGTCGCCGCAAGGGCAAGCCGAAATATCGCAACCCGAACAATCCTGAACAAACGTGGACCGGGCGCGGTAAAAAACCCAACTGGCTAAAGGATGCGTCTGATCCAGAAGCCTATCGTATCCCTGAATAATCCGGGTCTCATCCATACGCGAACGCCCGTCATAGCAAACTTGCCAGGAACGGGCTTTCGCGCTAGGATTTCCATCCGGTTTATGGATCGCTGTATTCAAGCGTCAAATCACCAGCGGGTGTAGTTCAATGGTAGAACTTCAGCTTCCCAAGCTGATAG
Source organism: Candidatus Competibacteraceae bacterium (assembly GCA_039807355.1). Classification (GTDB taxonomy): domain Bacteria; phylum Pseudomonadota; class Gammaproteobacteria; order Competibacterales; family Competibacteraceae; genus UBA2383. The sequence goes on along the minus strand of JBDHRB010000009.1, from coordinate 6,920 downwards.
CGTGGGTTCGATTCCCATCACCCGCTCCATAACTTCAGGGGTTGTGCCGTTGCGCAACCCCTTTCTTTCGATAGGTCTTCCCGCTTTTCCGCCTTATTCCCGCACGGCCCGCTTTGTCCCGTTGCAGCAATCCCCCGCCCCGTCTTGAGAGAACGCATACATGATTTCTGTCGCAATCACCGGCGCTGCCGGGCGCATGGGTCGTCACCTGCTCGATGCCTGTCAGCAGAGCGATGAAGTCCGCTGCACGGTCGCCGTGGAACATCCCGACCATGCGCTGATCGGCGCTGACGCTGGCGAACTTGCCGGCGTCGGGCGTTTAAACCTGCCGATTGCCGCCGATTTAACTCCGCTCATCGACCGCTTTGACGTGCTGATCGACTTCACCCGACCGGCGGCGACCCTGACCCATCTGGCTCTGTGCCAGGCGGCGGGCAAAGCCCTGGTGATTGGCACCACCGGTTTTTCCGCAGAGCAAAAAGCGGCGATTGCTCAGGCTGGCGAATCCATCCCCATTGTCTTCGCCCCGAATATGAGCGTCGGGGTGAATTTGTGCTTCAAACTGCTGGAAATGGCGGCGCAGGTCTTAACCGATCAGGTCGATATTGAGATTATCGAAGCTCATCACCGGCACAAGGTGGACGCCCCTTCCGGCACCGCGCTGGCTATGGGTCAAGTGATCGCCCAAACCCTGGGGCGCGATCTGCAACACTGCGCGGTTTATGGACGGCAGGGCGTCACCGGCGAGCGCGACCGCTCGACCATCGGTTTCGCCACGGTGCGCGCCGGCGATATTGTCGGCGAACATACCGTGTTATTCGCGGACGTCGGCGAACGCATCGAAATCACCCATCGCGCCTCGAACCGCATGACCTTTGCCAAAGGCGCAGTGCGCGCCGCCGCCTGGCTGGCCGGACGCCGCCCTGGCCTCTATGACATGCAGGACGTGCTGGGCCTGCGCTGATACGGCTAGAGCCGCGCAGCGGGATTTGCTAGACTGCGCGCCCATCCCACAGTTCATCGCACCGCAAGGAGCGGTCTTCCGCTCCTTTTTCATGCGTGTCGGTTTTTGGAGGCCCTCTTGAGGAAACCCGCGCTTCTGGCCCTGGAAGACGGCAGCCTGTTTCAGGGCGAGTCCATCGGCGCCGATGGCCACGCCCAGGGCGAAGTCGTTTTTAACACCTCGATCACCGGCTATCAGGAAATCCTCACCGATCCCTCCTATTGCCGGCAGATCATCACCCTGACCTACCCGCATATTGGCAACGTCGGCACCAATCGGGGCGATGAAGAAGCGGCGCGCATCCACGCCAGCGGCCTGATCGTGCGCGACTGCCCGCGTCTGGCCAGCAACTGGCGCAGCCAGCAATCGTTGGAAAGTTATTTGCGCGAACGCGGGGTCGTCGCCCTGGCCGGCATCGACACCCGCCGCCTGACCCGGCTGTTGCGCGAAAAAGGTGCGCAGAACGGCTGCATCATGGCTGGCGATCTCGACGTAGAACGGGCGCTGCAATTAGCCCGCACTTTCCCCGGTTTGAAAGGCATGGATTTGGCGCAGGTCGTGACCACCGTCGCCCCCTATGCCTGGAACGAAGGCTGCTGGCGCTTGGCCGACAACGCCTTTCCCCCGGTCAGCAATGCCGGTCACCACGTCGTCGCTTACGATTACGGCGTCAAGCGCAATATCCTGCGCATGTTAGCTGACCGGGGCTGCCGGTTGACCGTGGTTCCGGCGCAAACCCCGGCTTCTGAAGTCCTGCAACTGCGTCCCGACGGGGTATTTCTGTCCAACGGCCCCGGCGATCCCGAACCTTGCGACTACGCCATTGCCGCTATCCGCGAACTGCTCGACGCCGGTCTGCCGCTGTTTGGCATCTGCCTCGGCCACCAGTTACTCGGCCTGGCCAGCGGTGCGCAAACCGTCAAAATGAAATTTGGTCATCACGGCGGCAACCATCCGGTACTCGATCTTGACAGCGGACGGGTGATGATCAGCAGCCAAAATCACGGCTTTGCGGTGGATGAGTCCAGCTTGCCGCCTACCTTGCGCGCCACCCATCGCTCGCTGTTCGACGGCTCGCTGCAAGGCCTGGCCCGCACTGACCGCCCGGCGTTCAGCTTCCAGGGCCACCCGGAAGCCAGTCCCGGCCCGCACGATGTCGCCGCGCTGTTTGATCGCTTCATCGAGCTGATGGCGACCTCCCATTGACCCACGCCCCGACCGAGCTATGCCTAAGCGCACTGATTTAAAAAGCATTCTGATCATTGGCGCTGGCCCGATTGTCATCGGTCAGGCCTGCGAATTTGACTACTCCGGCGCCCAGGCCTGCAAAGCCCTGCGCGAGGAAGGCTACCGGGTGATCCTGGTCAATTCCAATCCGGCCACGATCATGACCGATCCGAACATGGCTGACGCCGTGTACATCGAGCCGATTCACTGGCGAACCGTGGCCCAGGTGATCGCCCGCGAGCGTCCCGACGCGCTGCTGCCGACCATGGGCGGTCAGACTGCGCTGAATTGCGCACTGGACCTAGCCCGTCACGGCGTACTGGAACAGTACGCGGTGGAAATGATCGGCGCATCACCCGACGCGATTGACATGGCTGAAGACCGCGACCGCTTCCGCAAGGCCATGAACGAAATCGGTCTGGCCACGCCGCGTTCGGTGATCGCCCACACCCTGGAAGAGGCGCTGGCCCAGCATCACGAGATCGGTTTCCCGACGATTATCCGTCCCTCTTTCACCCTGGGCGGCAGCGGCGGCGGCATCGCCTACAACCGCCAGGAACTGGTCGAGATTCTCGAACGCGGCCTGGACCTGTCACCGGTCAGCGAAGTGCTGATCGAAGAATCGGTGCTGGGCTGGAAAGAATTTGAAATGGAAGTAGTGCGGGATCGCGCCGACAACAGCATCATCGTTTGCTCTATCGAGAACTTCGATCCGATGGGCGTGCATACCGGCGATTCGATCACCGTCGCCCCGGCGCAAACCCTGACTGACAAGGAATATCAGATCATGCGCGACGCCTCGTTGGCGGTGTTGCGCAAGATCGGCGTCGATACCGGCGGATCGAATGTGCAATTTGCCATCAACCCGCGTGACGGGCGGATGGTGATTATTGAAATGAATCCACGGGTGTCCCGCTCCTCGGCGCTGGCCTCGAAAGCGACCGGCTTTCCTATCGCCAAGGTCGCGGCCAAACTGGCGGTCGGTTACACCCTGGACGAGTTGAAAAATGAAATCACTGGCGGGCGCACCCCGGCTTCATTCGAGCCGAGCATCGACTATGTGGTCACCAAGGTGCCGCGCTTCAATTTCGAGAAATTCCCCCAGGCTGATCCGCGCCTGACCACGCAGATGAAATCGGTCGGCGAAGTGATGGCGATTGGCCGCACCTTCCAGGAATCGGTGCAGAAGGCGCTGCGCGGGTTGGAAATCGGCGTAGACGGCTTCAACGAAGTGCTGCTGGACGGCAACCCGGCGGAGGCGCACACCCTGCTTAAACAGGAGCTGGGCGTTCCCGGCCCCCGGCGGCTCTGGTACGTCGCCGAAGCGTTCCGCCTGGGCTATTCGGTCGAGGCGCTGTATGAACTAACCTGGATTGATCCCTGGTTCCTGGCGCAGATTGAAGAACTGGTGCAGATCGCTGGGGAAACCCGGGCCATGGGTCTGGCGGCGCTACATGACCGCGAACGCCTGTACTTCCTCAAGCGCAAGGGCTTTGCCGACAGTCGGCTGGCGACCCTGACCGGGGCGGACGAAACCACGGTGCGCCGTTTGCGCGAGCAGCTTGACATTCACCCGGTCTACAAACGGGTCGATTCCTGCGCCGCCGAATTCGCTACCGGCACCGCCTATCTCTACTCCACCTATGAAGAAGAATGCGAGGCGGAGCCGACCGACCGGGCCAAAATCATGGTGCTGGGCGGCGGCCCCAACCGCATCGGTCAGGGCATTGAATTCGATTATTGTTGCGTTCACGCCGCGCTGGCCCTGCGCGAAGATGGTTACGAAACCATCATGGTCAACTGCAACCCGGAAACTGTCTCCACTGACTTTGATACCTCAGACCGGCTGTATTTCGAGCCGCTAACCCTGGAAGACGTGCTGGAAATCGTGCGCAAGGAACAGCCCAAAGGCGTGATCGTCCAGTACGGCGGGCAGACCCCGCTGAAGCTGGCCCGGCCACTGGAAGCCAATGGCGTGCCGATTATCGGCACCAGTCCGAATGCCATCGACCGCGCCGAAGACCGCGAACGATTCCAGCAAATGATTGACCAGCTCGGACTGCTGCAACCGCCCAACCGCACCGCCCGCGAACCGGAAGAAGCGGTGCGCTTGGCCCGGGAGATCGGTTATCCGCTGGTCGTGCGACCTTCCTATGTTCTCGGCGGCCGGGCCATGGAAATCGTCCACGAAGAGCCGGATTTGCGCCGCTACATGGCGGAAGCCGTGCAGGTTTCCAACGAATCGCCGGTGTTGCTGGATCGTTTCCTCAACGATGCGGTGGAAGTGGACGTTGACGCGATCAGCGACGGGCGCGAGGTGATCATCGGCGGGATCATGGAACATATCGAAGAAGCCGGCGTGCATTCCGGTGATTCCGCCTGCTCGCTGCCGCCCTTCTCCCTGAAGCCGGCGATTCAGGAACGGATGCGCCAACACGTCCGGGCCATGGCCCTGGAGTTGGGCGTGATCGGCCTGATGGATACCCAGTTCGCCATTCAGGGCGACGCTATTTATGTGCTGGAAGTCAATCCTCGCGCTTCGCGCACCGTCCCCTACGTTTCCAAGGCGACCGGGCGGGCGTTGGCCAAGATCGCCGCCCGCTGCATGGTCGGGCGCACCCTGGCGGAACAGGGCGTGGCCGGCGAAGTGATTCCCACCTATTATTCCGTCAAGGAAGCGGTGTTTCCCTTCGTTAAATTCCCCGGCGTCGATCCGCTGCTGGGGCCGGAAATGAAATCGACCGGCGAAGTGATGGGCGTCGGGCGCACCTTTGGCGAGGCCTTCGCCAAAGCCCAACTCGGTGCCGGCGATCAACTGCCGCGCAGCGGTCGGGCGTTCATCAGCGTCCGCGACGCGGATAAAACCAAAGTCGTGGACATCGCCCGCGACCTGGAGCGGCTCGGCTTCGCCCTGATCGCCACCAAAGGCACCGCCGGCGTTCTGCGCGACCACGGCCTGAACTGCGAAACCGTGCATAAAGTCGGCGAAGGCCGCCCGCATGTGGTGGATCTGATCAAAAACGATCAGATTCACCTGATCGTCAATACCACCGAAGGCAAGCAAGCGATTGCTGACTCGTTCTCCATCCGCCGTGAGGCGTTGATGCGCAAGATCAGCTACACCACCACGCTTGCCGCCGCACGGGCCACCTGTCAGGCCCTGCGCGAACTTGATAACAGCAGTGTCAACTGCCTCCAGGATTTGCACCGGGAATTGCTGGCATGATTAAAAAAGTACCGATGACCGCGACCGGCGCGGCCCAACTCCGCGCCGAACTGCATGAACTGAAAACCGTGGCGCGTCCGCGCATCACTGCGGCGATTGCCGAAGCCCGCGCCCACGGCGATTTGAAGGAAAACGCCGAATACCACGCGGCGCGGGAACAGCAAAGCTTTGCCGAGGGCCGCATCGCCGAGATCGAATCCAAACTGGCCAATGCGCAGATTATCGACGTGACCGCGCTGCCGGCGTCAGACCGGGTGGTGTTCGGCTCGACGGTGCGCCTGATCGACGAAGACAGCGAAGAAGAAAAATGCTATCAAATCGTCGGCGAGGATGAAGCGGATATCAAAGCCAAGAAAATTTCCTTCGTCTCGCCGATTGCCCGGGCCTTGATCGGCAAATCAGTGGGCGATTCCGTCGATGCGCAGACCCCGGGCGGGGTGAAAACCTATGAAATCATTGATGTGCAGTACAGCTAACTGAAAACGCTCGGTCGAGCGTTGACTTGACGCGCCGCCGGCGCATCTTTCACCCGGAGCGACCGCCATGTTCCTCAACCTTGCGCTTTCCCGCCGCCGCCTGCTCGGCCTGTTGCTCGGCAGTCTATGGATAGCGCCGATCCAGGCGGCTGATTTGGCCGACACGGTGGAGCGGGTAAAAGCCAGCGTGGTCGCCGTCGGCACGGTTCAGCCCACCCGGCGCCCACCCGCCAAGTTTCAGGCTACCGGCTTTGTAGTGGGTCAGGGCCGGCAGGTCATCACTAACGCCCATGCCATGCCGGACTTCCTGGATACGCCGAACAAGGAAACCCTGACGGTGTTTATCGGGCGCGGCCAGCAATTTGAATCGCGCCCGGCCAGAAAAATCGCCACCGACCCAGCCCGCGATCTGGCGCTGCTGGAATTCGACGGCGCGCCCCTGCCGGCGTTGCGACTCGGCGCGGCGCAGCGGGTGCGCGAAGGACAGGCCATCGCCTTCACCGGCTTTCCGCTGGGCGTAGTGCTGGGCTTGTTCCCCGTTACCCATACCGGAATCATCTCAGCCATCAGTCCAGTGGCTATTCCCGTGCCGGCGGCGGGACAACTGGATGCCACCACGCTGCGGCGCTTGAAAGACCAACCGTATGAAGTGCTGCAACTGGACGCCACCGCCTATCCGGGCAACAGCGGCAGCCCCCTCTACGAGCCGGAAACTGGCCGGGTGATCGGGGTCATCAACAAAGTGTTCGTGCAGGAAAGCAAGGAAGCCCTGTTGGAAAAACCGAGCGGCATCACCTACGCCATTCCGGTACAGTACGTCCAGGCGCTCCTGGAACGCGCTGCGCAACGATAAATCGCCGCGTTCTGCTTGCCAAGGCCGGGTTGCCCGCCTATAATTCGCGCTCCCTTCTGAAGGGCGATTAGCTCAGCGGGAGAGCACTGCCTTCACACGGCAGGGGTCACTGGTTCAAATCCAGTATCGCCCACC
>JBDHRB010000008.1:0-15575 GCA_039807355.1 Candidatus Competibacteraceae bacterium | reverse complement strand
TTCCCCAGTCGGCGCTGCTCGATCAGGCGCTGGCCGAGGGCCGGCTGGAGTCGCGGCATATAGACGGCCTGGCCCGGCAACTGGCCGACTTTCAACGCACCATCCCCGTTGCTGATCCGCAGACGCGCTTTGGCGACCCGGAGCAGGTGCGCCAGCCGATGCTCGATAGCTTTCTGCAAATCCGCCCCCGCTTGAGCGATCCAGCGGATTTGGCGATTTTGGCCGAGGTCGAGCGTTGGACTTTGGCCGCTTCCGCGCCGTTGCGGCCCCGTTTGGCCGAGCGCAAGGCTGGCGGCTGGATCCGCGAAGGGCATGGCGATTTGCATCTGGGCAACATGATTCTGACCGAGACCGGACAGGTAAGCATTTTTGATTGCATCGAATTTAACGAGGCGCTGCGCTGGATTGACCTGGTGAATGATCTGGCGTTCCTGACGATGGATTTGCAGGCGCGGGGCGCGGGCGGTCTGGCCCAGCGCCTGCTCAATGTCTGGCTGGAGTTCAGCGGCGATTTTGCGGGAATGGCGCTGTTGACCTATTACCAGGTTTATCGGGCGATGGTGCGGGCCAAGGTCTATGCGATTCAGGCCAGCGCTGGGGATGCAAGCGCCGCCGCGCAATGCCGGGCGTATCTGCGCCTGGCCCTGGCGCTGACTGATGAACCGGCGCGGTTTTTATTGATTACCCACGGGGTTTCCGGTTCCGGCAAGTCGCGGCGCACCGGCCAGTTATTGGAAGTTTTGCCCGGGGCGATCCGCATTCGCGCCGATGTCGAACGCAAGCGTCTATTTGGCCTGGACCCGCTGGAGGACAGCCGCTCCAGCCTCGGTCAGGGGTTGTACAGTGCTGAGGCCAGCGCCCGCACCTATCAGCGATTGCTGACCCTGGCCGAACAATTGCTGCGGATTGGCCGCCCGGTGCTGGTGGACGCGACATTTTTGCAATGTGCGCATCGGCAACCGTTCCGCGAGTTGGCGGCGCGGCTTGGCGCACCGTTCATCTTGCTCGAATGCACCGCCGCCGACCCGGCGGTTTTGCGCGAACGGGTGGCGGCGCGGCGAGTACGCGGCGACGATCCCGCCGAAGCCGATGTAGCGGTGCTGGAACGGCAGTTGCGATGTGTCGAAGCGCCAACCGCCGAGGAACAGCCGCTGAAAACCGCTGGCGATGAGAACGTTCTGGAATTGCAGCGGGCGATTCTGGCTAGTCGCTGCGCTTGAACCGATACAGCTCGCGGGTTTTCAGCGCCCGCCCCTGCAACTGTTCGCTCAAGGCGGCCCGGGTCAGGCGCTTGACCTCCGGCCACAACGCCGGATCGGTCAGCCGGTCTTCGCGCAAGGCCAGCAGGCTGCGCCCGGAAATCGGCACGCCGCCCGGCGCGGTCGCCGAAGCCAGCGCACCCTGATCCAGCACATAGCGGTACTGGGCTTCGGCGACGATGGGCTGACCGCTGTCGGCGGTCTGTTCCAGATTCAACCCGTAGCCCAGCTCGTCGAGCAAGCATTTTTCAAAGCGCCGCAGCGGCGGTTCTTCATCCGGGGTGCTCGCCAGTTGCTCAAGCAACGTCGCGTAAGCGGCAAACAAGACCGGCTGGACATCCTGGCGCGGCAGCAACCGCGCCAGCAGCTCGTTGACGTAGAGTCCGGCCAGCGCCCGACTCCGCAACAGGGCCATCGGCGGCCCGGCCTCCTCGCCGGTGCGCAGGGTCGCCAACTCGCCAGCGCCAGCCCAGGACAGCAACAGCGGGGTAAAGGGTTGCAGCAGACCTTTCAGCCGCGAGCGCGGCGCGGCGGCCCCGCGTGCGATCAATCCCAGACGGCCATATTCGCGGCTGAATACTTCCAGCAACAGGCTGCTGTCGCGGTACGGGCGGCGGTGCAGGATAAAGGCCGGTTGCAGGAGTACGGGCATCCGGGTTGACCGCGCTACGCCGAGCGTCCGAAATCCGGGTTGGCGTAGCCGAGACTTTGCAAGGCTCGTTCATCGTCAGACCAGCCTTCGCGGACTTTCACCCAGGTTTCCAGAAATACCTTGCGCCCCAGCAGACGCTCCAAATCTTGCCGGGCTTGCCGGCCCACTTCGCGCAGGAGCGCGCCTTTCTCGCCGATGACGATGCCTTTCTGGCTGGTCCGCTCTACCCAAATCAGCGCGTGAATGCGCACCAGCGCCCCCTCCTCGACAAACCGTTCAATCTCCACGGTCAGGGCGTAGGGCAGCTCGGCGCGCAGCAGGCGGGTCAATTTTTCCCGGATCAGTTCCGCCGCCAGAAAGCGTTCGCTGGCGGTGGTGATCTGGTCTTCCGGGTAGAGAAAATCCTGTTCCGGCAGCAGGCGGATGATCGCCTGTTCCAGCGCCGCGACGTTATCGCCATTGATCGCCGCCAGCGGCACGATCTCGGTGAAGGCCTGTTGAGCGGCCCGCTCCTGGAGAAACGGCAACAATTGCCCCTTGTCGGCGATGCGGTCCACCTTGTTGACCGCCAGCACTACCGGCCCGGCGAACCCGCTGAGTCGTTGCCGCACGTCTTCATCTTCCGCGCTCCAGCGCAGCGCTTCGATCAGGAAGATCACCACATCGACATAACCGAGCACGCTGGCTGCCGAACGGTTCAAATAACGGTTCATCGCCCGCCGGCCCTGGCGATGCAGGCCGGGAGTATCCACATAGACGATCTGCGCCTCGTCCAGGGTCTGAATGCCAAGGATCACATGGCGAGTGGTTTGCGGCTTGGGCGCGGTGATGCTGATTTTCTGACCGATCAGCCGGTTCAGTAACGTGGATTTGCCGACATTGGGTCGGCCCAGCAGAGCGGCGTAGCCGGCGCGGGTTACAGTCAAGGGGAGTCTCCGCCGGCGGATCAGGCTGAGTTTGCGCCTGGATGCCGGATGATTGTGTTGCTAAAGCTTTTCCAATAACAGCCGAGCGGCTTCCTGCTCGGCCTTGCGTCGGCTGTTGCCCACGGCGACGGCGCGCTGCTCGGCGACCACGCATTCTACGGTGAAGCGTTGCGCGTGCGGTTCGCCGTGAATTTCCAGCACGTTATACACCGGCAGCGCCTGCTGGCGGGCTTGCAGATATTCCTGGAGACGGGTTTTCGGGTCTTTCAGCTCGCTGGCGCTGGGCAAGCGCGCCAGCCAGTCCTGATAGAGGCGCAACACCAAGGCGCAGCAGGCGTCAAACCCGCCATCCCGATACACGGCCCCGATCACGGCTTCCAGGGCGTCGGAGAGGATTGATTCGCGCCGGTAGCCGCCGCTTTTCAGCTCGCCCGGCCCCATGCGCAGCCAATCGCCCAGTTTCAGGGTTCGCGCCAAATCAGCCAGGGTTTCGCCTTTGACCAGACTGGCCCGCAGCCGGCTTAACTCGCCTTCGCTGGCTTTCGGATAGTGCTGGAACAGATATTCGGCGATGATCAGATTGAGCAAGGCATCGCCGAGGAATTCCAGGCGCTCGTTATTGTGCGCCGAGGCGCTGCGATGGGTCAGCGCCTCTTCCAGCCGTTCCGGGCGCTGAAATTGATAACCCAGCGCCGCGCACAGCCGGGCGTTTGAGGGATGGGGCACGGTTATTTGGCGGTCAGCGGGATTTTTTCATTGACTTTCAGCACGACGTACAGTCCGTAGAACAGTTCGCGCTCGTCCGCATACACCAGGTCCAAAACCCGCCCCCGGTTTTCTGCATCATTGCGGATGCGCAAATCCTGGGCCTTGAGTTGATCGACGTAGCCGATGTCGAAACGTTTTTGAATGGCGGTATGAATCTCGGTTGGACTCATTTGCGCCAGTTGCGGCTCCTTGCGGATGCTTTCAATCGTCGATTTGATCGTGTAGTACTGAATGTACATGGGCACGACTTTCATGGCGACCAGCGCCATAAAGCCGAGCACCACCAGCAACAACAACATGCCGATCACGGTCATGCCGCGTTGTGCGCCATGCCGCGCCAGTTTGCTCTTCATCATCCCCCCTCCCCTGACTGCGCTAGTTGATGCGATTGCCAATTCGGCTGCACTGGCCGTTGAACGTGATGCAATCCAGATTCATCCAGATCAAAAAGGCTTTGCCGATCAGGTTTTCTTCCGGCAACGGCCCCCACACCCGGCTGTCGCTGCTGTTGTCGCGGTTGTCGCCCATGACGAAATACTGGCGCTCCGGCACCTGATAGTCCCAGGCGATGCCGCCATCGGCTTCGCGGCGCAGTTGCAGGCCGGGCCAGAGTCCGGCCATACCCCATTGGCCGTTTGCCGCTACCTGGATGCGGTGGTTGATTTCCTGCAATTGCTCGCCGAACTGCTGATAACCCGGTGCGCCTGGATCATCGGGCAACGCGGTCAGCGCCACCGGCTGACCGTTGATCGACAATTGCTTGTCCCGGTAGGTCAGCCGGTCGCCGGGCAAGCCGATGACCCGCTTGATGTAGGCGACCGCCGGTTCGCGGGGATAGCGAAAAACCACTACGTCGCCGCGCTGCGGCTGGCCGTCGCCCAGCACTTTGGCGTTCAGCACCGGCAAGCGCAGACCATAGGAAAACTTGTTGACCAGGATAAAGTCGCCATTGAGCAAGGTCGGCAGCATGGATTCCGAGGGGATGCGGAACGGCTCGACTACGAAGGAGCGCAGCACCAGCACCGCCAGGATTACCGGAAAGAACGACTTGGAAAGATCGACGTACCAGGGCAGTTTGACTGCGGCGGCGGACGGCACCCCATTGCGGGCGCGGCGCGGCTCCAGAACCCAGGCGTCCAGCATCCAGATTCCCCCGGTTAATATGGTTAGCAGAACCAAAACAGCAGCAAAATCAATATTCATGAGTTTTTATCTACCTGCAACACCGCCAGAAAGGCGTCCTGCGGAATGTCCACCTTGCCCACCTGCTTCATGCGTCGTTTGCCCGCTTTCTGTTTTTCCAGCAGCTTGCGCTTGCGGGTCACGTCGCCGCCATAGCATTTGGCCAGGACGTTTTTACGCAGCGCCTTGACCGTGGTGCGGGCGATGATCTGGTTGCCAATAGCGGCCTGAATCGCCACTTCAAACATCTGCCGGGGGATCAATTCCTTGAGCTTGACCGCCGCCGCATGGCCGCGCCGTTGCGCCTGTTCGCGGTGGACGATCACCGACAGGGCGTCCACTTTCTCGCCGTTGATCAGCACATCCAGCTTGACCAGCGGCGCGGCCTGAAACCGCTCAAAACTGTATTCAAACGAGGCAAAGCCCCGGCTGACCGATTTGAGCCGGTCGAAGAAATCCAGCACTACCTCGCTTAACGGCAGCTCGAAGCTCAGTTGCACCTGACCGCCGGCATAGTGCAAACCACGCTGGACGCCGCGTTTTTCGATGCACAGGGTGATGATCGCGCCGAGATAATCCTGCGGAGTGAGGATATGCGCCACGATGATCGGTTCGCGCACCTCGGCGATTTCATTGGGCGGCGGCAGCTTGGCCGGATTGTCAATCTGGATGATTTCGTTTCCGGCGGTCAACACTTGGTAAATCACCGTCGGCGCAGTGGTGACCAGATCAAGATGATATTCCCGCTCCAGCCGCTCCTGGACGATCTCCATGTGCAGCAGGCCGAGAAAGCCGCAGCGGAAGCCGAAGCCCATTGCCTGCGAAGTTTCCGGCTCGAAGAACAGCGAGGCGTCGTTCAAGCGCAGTTTCTGCAAGGCTTCGCGCAGATTGCCAAAATCGTCCGAATCGACCGGGAACAGTCCGGCGAACACCCGGGGCTGCACTTTTTGAAAACCCGGTAACGGTTCGGCGGCGGGGCGGTCTGCGCCGGTCAACGTGTCGCCGACCGGGGCGCCGTCGATGTCCTTGACCCCGGCGATGACATAGCCGACTTCGCCGGCGTTCAGAATCGGTTGCTCGGTGCGCTTGGGGGTGAACACGCCCACCGATTCGACTTGGAAAACCCGCCCGGTGGACATCACCTGAATTTTCTGCTTGGGAACGATGCGTCCGTCCACCACCCGCACCAGCGAGATCACCCCGACGAAATTGTCGAACCAGGAGTCGATGATGAGCGCCTTGAGCGGCCCGTCGATCTGGCCTTGCGGCGGCGGAATGTGGGCGGCAATCGCTTCCAGCAGGTCTTCAACGCCCAGGCCGGATTTGGCGCTGACCCGCAGCGCGTGACTGGCGTCCAGGCCGATGATGTCGCCGATCTCATGCGCCACCCGGTCCGGATCCGCCGAGGGCAGGTCGATTTTGTTCAGCACCGGCAACACTTCCAGGCCCTGCTCCATCGCGGTATAGCAGTTGGCGACGCTCTGCGCCTCGACGCCCTGGGCGGCGTCCACCACCAGCAACGCGCCCTCGCAGGCGGCCAGGGAACGGGAAACCTCGTAGGAGAAATCCACATGCCCCGGCGTGTCGATGAAATTGAACTGGTAAGTGCGGCCATTCCGGGCCGGGTAGCGCAGAGAGACGCTTTGCGCCTTGATGGTGATGCCGCGCTCCCGTTCGAGGTCCATCGAGTCCAGCACTTGTTCGGACATTTCCCGCTGGCTCAGGCCGCCGCAAATCTGGATGAAGCGATCCGCAAGAGTAGATTTGCCGTGATCAATATGGGCGATGATGGAGAAGTTGCGTATGAGATCCATGAATTCCAGGGGCGTCGGGGCGCCGATGAGTCGTTTCCGGTCGCCCGAATCGGGCGGCGAATGCGCTCAAACCTGCGCCTGGCGGAGGTCGGGGTTTGCGGAAATCGGGTTAAAATGGGGCGGGATTATAGCGTTATTGCGGCTTGAAAAGCAGGTCTCCCGCCCGGCGCAACACCACCGGCTGAAACCGGACATCCTGTTGCAAGCGTCGGGAGAGCATCCGCACCATCAGCAGGCCCAGGCCGAGACCGAGTGCGCCGCAGAGAATGACCGGCTCCTCGCCGGCCCCGGCGAATGCGGTCTTGCCAAGCAAGGCGCCGGCCAGCAGCAACGCCAGCGGGGCAAGATAGGCCAGCAGCGCCCCGCGCAGCAGTGCGCCATCGGCCAGCCCGACGATCACCGCATCGCCCGGCTGCAACGACAGGTTTGACAGTGCGCGGGTACGCATCATGCGAACGCCCCAAGCCTTGGCCAGCGTTGCCGTCCCGCAACCGGCGCTGGACTGACAAGCGCCACAGGCTGAATGGCGTTCGATCTCAATCCACGCATAGCCTGCGCCGGCCTGCACAACCCGGCCCGTTTGTTCGATCATGGCGCAGGCCCCTGGAGTTGCTCAGGATCATATTCAATCGTCGCGGCGATGTGTTGCACGGTGACCGCCGGCACTTCGCCGACCACCAGCACCTGATAGCCGGCCAGGGCCTTGCCAAAAGCGTTCATTGATCCGAGTTGCGAAGCGCCTTGCAACAGCGCCGGCGCATCGCCGAGCTTTTCCAGGAAGATGGAAATCGTCGCCAGGCCGTCGGCGAATACCAGATGTTCGGTCGGACGCTGCCCAATCCCTCCCGCAAGGCGATTATGCAGCACTTTGACAAAGCCTTCCGGCAGCGGCCCAACCCGCCAGGCCGAGGTCTGCACCGGCTCGCCGGCTGGGGGCGATGGGAGTTCCGGGTGGGCGGAAGGTTCGCTCAGGGCCGGAGACTGGAATGCGGCGTCATCGACCTGCGGCTTGATTTGCAAGTCGGTGAACATGAGCTGTTCCAGCGGACGCCCCTGTTCGTCGAGCAGCGCCGAGCGCAGCACCATGCCATTGCGTTCGTCCAGCCAGAGCCGATAGCCAAAACGCCAGGCGTCACGCGGCTTGATCGCAATGATCCGCGCTTGCAGACCGGCGATGCGGTCCGCGCCGAGCATTTCAAACTGGTAGTGACTTTCCAGCCGGCCAATCTCGCGGGGAATCGACAGGGGGAAGGGCGAACGCTGGTAATCGCCGCCGTTGAAAGTGGTCTGGCGTCGGGGCAGCAGACACATCACGCTGTTATTGGCGACTACGACTTCGCGGGGCAGGCCGTTCAGGGAAAACAGGCGCTGTCGTTCACCGTGGGGACCGCTGCCGTGGACGATGCGCATCGCCTCGATATGCGCTCCCTGGACATAGATAAAGGTGCCTTCGTAATTGAGGGTCTGGGTGGCTTGCACCATCCGCTCCAGCCACTGCCTGGCCTCATCAGCGACCGGCTGCGCCCAGCTTGCGGGGGACAGCGACCCGGCGGCAAGCGCCAACGCGGCGCAGGGCAACAGTTTTTGCTTCATGCGGCGGGTCAGCGAGCGGTCTGGTAGCCGACCAGGCGCACATAGGGCAACATGCCGTTTACGCTGTTCCTGGAGGCGTAGCCGTTGTGATTGACCAGATAATTGTTGAGTTGCGCTTCCGGCGGTTCGTGGAGGTCGGTAGTCGAGACTGGCGGCGGGTTCGGCCCTTGCAAAGCCAGCGCCGGATAGGGAGCGGGCGCGGCGGCCAAGGTCGGGGCGGCGCCGCCCGGGTCCGGATCGGTCAGGCGCAGCCCGAATAGGGCGGCCAGCACCACCGAAGCCGCCAGGGCAAAGCCGGTGAGCGGTTTATACCAGGCGGGCAGGGTCGATACGCGGGATTGCGGCGCCGGCTCGCGGTCGATGGCCTCGCGCAGGCGGGCGGCGAAACCGGCGTCGAACCGCACCGGCAGATGACCCTGCATGGCGTCGCTGATCAGGTGGTAGCGTTCCCAGCGTCCCTGCGCTTCGCTGTCCCGACTCAAGCGGCGCAACACCAGGTTTTGTTCGGCTTCCGGGAGTTCTCCATCGACCAGCGCCGACAGTTGACTCGCCGCCAGACCCACCGGGGTGACCTCATGAGCGGCTTGCGCTGACTGTGGTTCAGCGGTTTTCTCAGCCATGACTGTGTACCCGAAACTAGCTCAATAGTGGACGCAATTTGCCGTCAATCGACTCACGCGCCCGAAAGATCCGCGAACGCACCGTGCCGATTGGACAACCCATGGTTTGGGCGATTTCTTCATAACTCATTCCTTCCAGCTCGCGCAGGGTGATCGCCGTGCGCAAATCTTCCGGCAAATCTTCAATCGCCTTGAACACAGTCGCTTCGATTTCATCCTTGAGCAGAAGCCGCTCAGGCGTTTCGTACTCCTTGAGCGCCGACGGACCTTCGTACTGCTCGGCTTCCTGGGCGTCGATGTCCGAGCCGGGCGGGCGCCGGCCCTGGGCGACCAGGTAATTTTTTGCCGTGTTAATGGCGATGCGATAAAGCCAGGTGTAAAACGCGCTGTCGCCGCGAAAACCCGGCAAGGCGCGATACGCCTTGAGAAAGGCTTCCTGGGAGACATCGAGCGCCTCGCTGGGGTCATGCACGTAGCGGGAGATCAGTTTAATGATCTTGTACTGGTACTTGAGCACCAGCACATCGAACGCGCTTTTGTCGCCTTTTTGTACCCTTTGGACCAAATCGCGGTCCACATGCCCCTCGCCCATCCGGGCAGACCCCTTTCGACTCAATGGCAATCTCCGTGCGGACATCACGGTAGACCGAAGCCCTTTCCGTAAGTTCGCAGACCCGCCGGGATATGGTTATAGTTGCGGCTTCGCATTCCGCATGACGCCCCGGCGTCTAGCGCGGCAACGCCAGCGCATTTGGAACAATACTCGATTCACGGAGTCGCTCACAAGCCATGACCTCGCTCCCTCCTCCTGACGTTCTTATTATTGGCAGCGGCGCCGCCGGTCTCAGTCTGGCGTTGCGGCTGGCCGATGTCGCCCGCGTTACGGTTCTCGCCAAGGGGCCGCTCCATGAAGGCAGCACCTACTATGCGCAGGGCGGGGTCTCCGCGGTGCTGGACGCCGGCGATTCCATCGACTCGCATATCCAGGACACGCTGATTGCCGGGGCCGGTCTGTGCCATGTCGATGCGGTGCGGCAAACCGTGGAGCATGGCCGCGAGGTGATCGAATGGCTGAGTGAGCAAGGCGTGCCCTTCACCCGCGAACCGAATACCGAGGGCGTGGCTGACTATCACCTGCATCGGGAGGGCGGCCACAGTCACCGGCGGATCGTTCACGCTGCCGACGCGACCGGGCGGGCGATTCAGACCACTTTGGAAGAACGCGCCCGCGCCCATCCGCAAATTACCCTGCTCGATCAATACATTGCCGTGGATGTCATCACCCGGCGCAAGCTTGGTCTGGCCGGCAACCGCAGTCTGGGCGCGTATGTGCTGGATCGGCGCAGTGGACAGGTGGAGGCGTTGGCGGCGCGGTTTGTCGCGCTGGCGACCGGCGGGGCCAGCCGGGTCTATCTCTATTCCAGCAACCCGGACGGCTCGACCGGCGATGGCATCGCCATGGCCTGGCGGGCTGGCTGCCGGGTAGCGAACATGGAATTCATGCAGTTCCATCCCACCTGTCTCTATCACCCCCAGGCCAAGAATTTCCTCATCTCCGAGGCGGTGCGTGGCGAGGGCGGTTATTTGCTGTTGCCGGACGGAACCCGCTTCATGCGCAATTTCGATGTGCGTATGGAGCTGGCCCCCCGCGACATCGTGGCGCGGGCGATTGACCATGAAATGAAACGGCTGGGCGCGGAATGCGTTTATCTGGACATCAGCCACAAGCCGGCGGAGTTCATTCGCGGGCATTTCCCGAATATTTACGCCAAGTGCCTGGAGTTTGGCTTCGACATGACCCGCCAGCCGATTCCGGTGGTGCCGGCGGCGCATTACACCTGCGGCGGGGTGATGACCGATCTGCGGGCGCGCACCGATGTCGAGGGTTTATATGCGATTGGCGAAATTGCCTTCACCGGCCTGCACGGCGCGAACCGCATGGCCAGTAATTCACTGCTGGAATGTCTGGTGTTCGCCGCCGCCGCCGCCAAGGACATTTTGCCGCAACTGGCGCATACGCCGTCGCCGCCAGAGCTGCCGGACTGGGATGAAAGCCGGGTCACCGATTCCGATGAAGAAGTGGTGGTCAGCCACAACTGGGCGGAATTGCGTCAGTTCATGTGGGACTATGTGGGCATTGTCCGCACCAACAAGCGTCTGCAACGCGCCCAGCATCGCGTCGAGTTGCTGCTGCGGGAAATCGCCGAGTACTACGGGCATTTCCGCGTCAGCGGCAATTTAATCGAGTTGCGCAATCTGGCCCAGGTGGCGGAACTGATTATCCGCAGCGCGCTGGCGCGCAAGGAAAGCCGTGGTCTGCATTACACCCTGGATTATCCCCCGGCCACTGAGTCTGCGCCGGTGCAGGATACGGTGCTGGCCCCAGCCAATTTCGCCGGGGCCGATGCGCCGCCGCGCTGGATCGGCAGCGAATAAAGGCCGATTACGCCGTGACGGCATCCACGCCTCTGCTTGAAGTCCGCGATTTATCCGTCGCCTTCGGCGCAACCGTGGCGGTGCAACGGGTTTCCTTCACCCTACAGCGCGGCGAAACCCTGGCGCTGGTCGGCGAGAGCGGCTCCGGAAAATCGGTTTCCGCGCTGTCCTTGCTGCAATTATTGCCCTATCCCTACGCTCGCCATCCCGGCGGCAGCATCCGCTTGCGCGGCGAAGAATTGCTCGGCGCAGCGCCAGCCCGGTTGCGCGAGATTCGCGGCAATCAGATCGCCATGGTGTTTCAGGAGCCGATGACTTCGCTCAATCCGCTGCATTCCATCGAGAAGCAGATTGGCGAAACCTTGTTACTGCACAAGGGCTTGCGTGGAAACCGCTTGCGGGCGCGGATTTTGGAATTGCTGGAACTGGTCGGGTTGCCGGACGCAGCACAGCGCTTGAATGCCTTGCCGCATCAATTGTCCGGCGGTCAGCGCCAGCGGGTGATGATCGCCATGGCCCTGGCCAATGACCCGGACATTCTGATCGCCGACGAACCGACCACCGCGCTGGATGTGACCATTCAGGCGCAGATTCTCAAATTGCTCAAGGAATTGCAGGCGCGGCTGGGCATGGCCATCCTGTTCATCACCCATGACCTGAGCATTGTGCGGAAAATGGCGGACCGGGTGAGCGTGATGCAGGCCGGGATAGTGGTGGAAACCGGCGCAGTCGCGGAGATTTTCGCCCGCCCGCAACATCCTTACACCCGGCAATTGCTGGCCGCTGAACCGCAAGGCCAGCCGTTGCCAGAAATCAGCGACGCGCCAGAGCTGATGTCCAGCGATCAGTTGACCGTCGAGTTTCCGCTCAAACGCGGCGTGTTTGGGCGGGTGCTGAAGCGCCTCAGTGCGGTGGACGGCATCAGCGTCCGGGTGCGCGAAGGGCAAACGCTGGGCGTGGTCGGCGAGAGCGGTTCCGGCAAGACCACTCTGGGCCTGGCGTTGCTGCGCCTGTTATCCAGCGAAGGCGTAATTCATTTCGCGGGGCGGCGCATCGACAATCTGCCGGGCAAGGCGCTGCGTCCGTTGCGTCAGGCCATGCAGATTGTGTTTCAGGACCCTTACGGGTCGCTCAGTCCGCGCTTATCCGTCGGCGAGATTATCGAGGAAGGCTTGCGGGTTCACGGCCTGGCCGGCGACCGGAACGCCCGACGCGCCCGGATTGCCCAGGCGCTGCAAGAAGTCGGGCTGGACCCGGAACTGCAAGATCGTTATCCGCATGAATTCTCCGGCGGCCAACGCCAGCGCATCGCCATCGCCCGCGCTCTGGCCCTGAAACCGCGCCTGCTGATTCTCGACGAACCGACCAGCGCCCTGGATGTGTCGGTGCAGGCGCAGATCGTGGATTTATTGCGCGATTTGCAGCGCCGTTACCGGTTGGCCTACCTGTTTATCAGCCACGATCTGCGCGTGGTGCGGGCGCTGGCCCATCATCTGCTGGTGATGCAGGCGGGCCGGGTAGTGGAAGAAGGCCCGGCGCAGCAGGTGTTCGCCGCGCCCCAGCATCCCTACACCCGGACCTTGCTGGCCGCCGCGCTGAATCTGGAAACGGTCGGGGCGGCGGCGGGTAAACCTTAGTCGAAGCCGCATCCGGCCAGAATTCGGCAACCCGCTCAACCTTTCGTTGTTGACGCCCGGTTAATCCGGTAGTGTGCCAGTGCGCACTAACGATAGCGCCTCACCGAAAAGGCTGATTATGCACATCCGGGTTGGCTACGAATTGATCTACGACTGTCCCCAACCGACGCCGATGATCCTGACGCTCAATATCCACTTTACCCGCGTCTCCGATATCCTCGTTCCCGACCATCTCATCACCCAGCCCTCCGTTCCTATCACCGCCTATCGTGACGCCTTCGGCAACTGGTGCAGCCGCATCGTTGCCCCAAAAGGCCAAATCCGCCTGTCTGCTGATGCAGTCGTGAACGATTCCGGGGAGGCGGATCGCGTCGTCCCGACCGCCGCGCAGATTCCGGTGCAAGACCTGCCGAATGAAACTCTGGTGTTCTTGTTGGGCAGCCGTTATTGCGAAACCGACCGACTTTCCCAAATCGCCTGGGATTTGTTCGGCCATTCGCCGCCGGGGTGGGCGCGGGTTCAGGCGGTCTGCGATTTTGTCCATCAACACATCACCTTTGGTTACGAACACGCCCGCGCTACCCGGACCGCCTGGGAGGTGCTGCATGAAAAAACCGGGGTCTGCCGCGATTACGCGCATCTCGCCGTCGCGTTCTGTCGCTGCCTGAATATCCCGGCCCGCTACTGCACCGGCTATCTCGGTGACATGGGTACGCCGCCGCCTTATGGCCCGATGGATTTCGCCGCCTGGTTTGAGGTTTATCTGGGTGGTCACTGGCACACCTTTGACGCCCGCAACAACACGCCGCGCATCGGCCGCGTATTGATCGCCCAAGGGCGGGATGCCGCCGATGTCGCCCTCAGCAACACCTTTGGCCCGAATACCCTGACCCACTTCAAAGTGTGGACGGATGAAGTGGATAGCGGGCTTGAGCCGTCAGCGCCAACATGAATCGCCATACCCGCCCCCCAAACTCCTCTCCGGTAAAAGCGGGGCAATTCCACTCCCCATCGCTTCGGAGAACGCCTTTGGCGGGAACGGGCTGGGAGGGTGGGTCTGAACCGTTGTCGCCAGGGCCTCCGGTCCAGCCTCACGGAGCCTTTGCCGATTTACGCGGCGTCAGCCAGTTGATCGTCGCTGCGGTGGCCGGAGTGACGACGATTGTCGAGGAGATGCATCGCAACATTGCCCGCATCTCGCCGCCCATCGGCGCGGCGCCCAGTGGCCGGGCGCGGGGCGTTTCCGGGCTGGTTTACCGCAGCGTGCGCGGCGTGACCCGACTGGTTGGTTTCAGTCTCGATACGGCCTTAGCGCCGCTGACGCCCTTGCTGATTCACCATGCGCCTTCGCCGCGCCGCGAGGCGCTGTTGGCGGCGATCAATGGCGTGTTAGGGGACTATCTGGCGGCCTCGCATAACCCGCTGGCCATTCCGATGCGCTTGCGCCAGGAAGGACACCCGCTGGAACTGGATCATCAGGCGCTCGCTGCCCGCTTCGCCGGTTCCAGCGGCAAGCTGCTGGTGTTGGTTCATGGCCTGTGCATGAACGATCTGGAATGGCGGCGCGAGGGACACGACCACGGCGCGGCGCTGGCCGAGGATTTGGCATATACCCCGCTCTATCTGCATTACAACAGCGGCCAGCACATTTCTACCAATGGTCGGGAGTTGGCCGCGCTGCTGGAACGGCTGGTTCAGGCATGGCCGGTTCCGGTCAGCGAACTGGTGCTGATCGGCCACAGCATGGGCGGTCTGGTGTCGCGCAGCGCCTGTCATTACGCGCAGCAAGCCGGCTATACCTGGCGGCGTCATCTGAAAAAGCTGATCTGTCTGGGGACGCCTCATCATGGCGCGCCGCTGGAGCGAGTGGGACACCAGGCCAACATGATTGCCGGAATCAGCCCCTACACTGCTCCATTGACCCGGTTGGGCAAAATTCGCAGCGCCGGCGTTCAAGACCTGCGCTACGGCAACATCCTGGATGAGGATTGGCAAAGACACGGCAGCGAACACCCGCATGATCCGCGACAGCAAGCGCCGCTACCGGAGGATGTGCGCTGTTTTGTGATCGCGGCGACCCGGCAACCGCCTTTCGACAACCCCGGCGCACGGCTGCCCGGCGATGGTCTGGTTCCGCTGCAAAGTGCGCTCGGCCAACATGAGAATGCGGCGCTGAACCTGCCGATTCCGGTTGCGCGTCAGGCGATTTGTTACGGCTTGAACCACTTCGACTTACTCAGCAGCCGTGAGGTTTACGCACGAATCCGCCGTTGGGTGGCGCAAGACTGACTACCAAGGCGATTTGTTCAGCGCACCCGTTGCAAGGTGCGGATGCCCTGTTCCAGACCTTCCAGGGTCAGGGGATACATGCGCTCACTCATCAACTCGCGCACCATCTGGATGGAAGGCACATACCCCCAGCGGTTCTGATGCTGCGGATTCAGCCAAATAGCCTGCGGCCAGGCGGTCAGCAGGCGCTGCATCCACACATCGCCGGCTTCGGGATTGAAATGCTCGACGCTGCCGCCCGGATAGGTGATTTCGTAGGGACTCATCGTGGCGTCGCCGACCAGGATCAGCTTGTAATCCTGGCCGAAGGTGCGCAACACCGTCAGCGTGTCGGTCTTCTCGGTGTAGCGGCGGCGGTTGTCTTTCCACACGCCTTCGTAAACCATGTTGTGGAAATAG
>JBDHRB010000473.1:0-2502 GCA_039807355.1 Candidatus Competibacteraceae bacterium | reverse complement strand
GTCGGTGGCGAATATCGGGCACGGCGTGCCGGAAATTCTCGAGGCGATGGTTGCGCAGGCGCAGCAGTTGTCCTATTCGCCAACCCATGCCTTCTCGACCGAGGCGATCGAAGCGTGCGCCCGGACAGTCGTGGAGGAGTTCGCGCCGGCCGGGCTGGAACGGGTGTGGTTCGTCTCCGGTGGATCGGAAGCGACCGAGAACGCGGTCAAGATCGCGCTGCAGTATCAGCGTGATCGTGGAAAGGGCACCAAGCAACTGGTGATCGGGCGCTGGCAGAGTTTCCATGGGGCGACGTTGGCGGCATTGAGCTATGGGGGCAATGCCGGACGGCGCAAGAAGTATCAGGGGATGCTCTCGCCAGCAGAGCATATTTGGCCATGCTATTCCTATAGAAATGCAACTGGCGACGAAATGGCCTACGGTCTGGCCATGGCCGACCAGCTTCACTATGTTCTGAGCCAGGTTGGTTCGGAGAATGTCGCGGCCTTTATCGCAGAACCGGTGGTCGGCGCGACCCTGGGCGCGGTGCCAGCGACCGCAGGGTATTTCGAACGAATCCGGGAGATTTGCGATGCGCACGACATCCTGTTCATCGCCGATGAGGTGATGACGGGATTTGGGCGCACCGGGCGCAAGTTCGGGATCGACCATTGGGACGCAACGCCCGATCTCATCGCGTGCGCGAAGGGCATTTCTGGCGGCTACACCCCATTGGGCGCCGTGCTGGTGCGGCCCGAGATCGTGGGACAGGTGCGCGGTACAGGTGGATCGTTTGTGATCGGGCATACCGCCGGCGGCAATCCGCTTTCCACCGCTATCGGCAAAGCGGTCCTCGACTACACGGTGAAGCACCGGCTCGTCGACAACTCCGAGAGGGTTGGTTCGTATTTCCGTTCGCAGCTGGTGGCGCTCATGGATGCGCATCCAATCATTGGCGATGTGCGCGGGTTGGGGTTGATGCAGGGAGTCGAACTGGTAGCAAATCGAGAGACGAAAGCGCCGTTCCCGGTGGAGCTCGGGGTCAGCAAGCGCATCGGCGAGGCGACGCTGGAACGCGGCATGGTTTCGTATCCCGGTCAGGGCACGGTCGATGGTGTGGTCGGCGATCACCTGCTCTACACCCCGCCGTTGATCATCACGACCGAACAGATCGACGAGATGATCGCGATTCTGGACGAGTCGATCGGCGCAGTGGAGCGCGAGCTGGGCGTGGCGGCGTGACCAAAGTCGTCGAGGAGGGGTTGCGGTTCATTCTTGCGGGGCCGTCGATCGTCTCGGATTGGAAGAATCCGTCCGCAACCACCAACCGGGCGGTCATGACGGCGCTCATCGAGCTTGGACACGAGGCAACCTATCTCGAGCCCAGGTTCGACCCGGCATTGGTTGCCTTGCTCGAAGCACGTGGTGCGGAGCCGTTGCGTTCGTTCCTGGCGGCGTATCCGAGATTGCAGTATCGGACGGTCGAGCTGCCGGAACCGTTTCAGGCGGCCTCGTGGGCGGGACAGTTTCTCTCGACCGCAAGCGCAAGCGTGGTATTGGCCGGGTGTCCAGCGGTGATCGAGGATGGATTCCGGCAGTTTCGGGATGTCGATGTCCGGTTCCTGAAGGAGCGGATGGGCGGGACTGGCTCTCTCCTGGATGATGGGGACGCGGGTCCGACAGTGACGTCATATCGACCGGCAGTTTTGCCTCGAAGCTGGGATACGCCGCGATCCGGAACGCTGCTCGTGGCCTATGACGATGCCGAGCTCGCGCGCCGGGTGGCGGACCTGGTGCAGCCAGATGCGAGGGTGGTCTGCGGATCGGCGAACCTGCCGGATTGGGAATGGGTTGCGGAAGTGGATCTGCCGGAACGGTATGGCAGAGCGGAGCGGGTGTTGGTCGTGGATGGCGCGGAGGAGACTGCGCCGGCGCGGGTGTGGCTGGCGCGGGCGAATGGGGCGACAGCGTGGGGCGTTACCGGCGGTACGTCCGATGACTTTGGTGATGTGGTGGTGAGTGTTGGCCAGATTGGCGAAATCGATTGGTCGCTGGGGACGCCGCTGACTGTCGATGCTGATGCGCGCGTGGTCGCGCGGCGGATGGCCGAAGCGGCACGGCAACCCGATTTCATATCTCCGAACGGCAAGGGATAGGGGAGGGGGAGAACGGATTGGCGATCGCCAGGGGACGATTCCCGGTCGTCCCAAGCGATTCCGCCGTTGAAACGCTGGGATAACACCCCTCGGCAATCACCCGAATTCCGTCTTGGTCCTATCCCTTGAGGGCTACAAGAGCATTTTCCAGAAGCGTGTTCGTGAAGATATCGGTCATTCAGCGCGTCAATCCTCCGATCGCCGGATTTCGAGACGTGTCGCAGCGAGGCGATGCGTATGTCAGACGGCTTTAGGCAATCCTGCCGATTCGCCGTGGGGCGATTCCCGTCAGGATGAATGCAGGCCAAGGCGGAATGGATCGCCCTGGGTAATGGATTCATCGAAAGGATGGGTTGTGATGTCGAT
>JBDHRB010000472.1:0-2504 GCA_039807355.1 Candidatus Competibacteraceae bacterium | reverse complement strand
TGCCGGAAGCGTAGAGTTTATTAATGATCGACCCCATACTGGTGCCGGCGACGCAATCAATCGGAATGCGCATTTCTTCCAGCACCTTGAGGACGCCGACATGGGCCATGCCGCGTGCGCCGCCGCCGCCCAACACCAGACCGATGCGCGGACGTCCGCTAGCAGCCTGGGCGCTGGAAAGGATAGAGGGCGTCAGCAAGAGGTTCATAAACAGCAGCAAAGCGCACACGCCGCACAGTGCACGCCGCAGGAGCCTGGGCCGGTTGAGCATGGTAAAAAAAACCGCACTGGGTTAAAGGGAAGTATTCAGGGAAATTTCAGACAGTGTATGCCAGATTTCATCAGCAACACCAAGGTCGAGGAGCATCATCATGACTGATCAAATGCATGAAATCCCGCCCAGCGCCAACGAGAGCGTCGCGCCAGAACTGGGCGAACGGCGCAGATTTCTACTCAGTCTGGGCAAATGGTCCCAAGCGGTGATCGGCGGCGTCGCCATCGGCGGGTTATTGGCTCCACAACGCACCGCCCAAGCCTGGGGCTGGGGTAACCGGGGCGGCGGCAACGGCAGTTGGGTCAATTTCCGGGGCGGCGGCTGGGGCTGGCGACCGGGTTGGAATAACTGGCCCGGGCGCTGGCACAACGGCTGGTTCAATCGCCCCTGGAACAACGGCGGCTGGAATAATTGGGGCGGCTGGAATAACCGGGGCGGCTGGTTCAATGGCCCCGGCTGGGGCGGCAGTTGGATGAACAACCGTTGAATCGCGCCGATGAATGACCTGATCTACCACATTCCTCTACATCGCCTGCCGGACTACCGGATCGGGCGACTGATCGTCCGCGCTAGCGATCCAGCGGCGTTAATCGCTGCGCTGTCCAGCGCAGACCCGGAACGCATCGTCGGCGTGCAACTTCAGTCCCTGGATGCCGATTCGGAACCGCTGAACGCCTGGGGACTGGGGTTGCCGGTAGAACTGTCGCTGGCGGCCCCCGCCGACTTTCCCAAGCTTTATCGCCATGTCAACCTGCTCGAAGCGCATCCGTTGCGCGTGGCCATTCCGGTTGTTCCGGGCTTCGCCAAGGCGGTGAAAGTGGCGCTGGCGCTCAATTTCGCGGTGCGTCTGGAGCTGGGTCAGCCGGAGCCAGCGGCGCTCGAAGAACTGGCTGAGGTGCTGGAATTTTATCTGCGCCAATCCACCGTTGCGCAACCCATTGATTATTTTCAGGGCGCTCTGCTTGGGTTTTATCACCAGCAAGCGCAGCCGCTCTGGGTGATTCTCGACGAAGATCCGACGTTGTTGCGCTGGGTCGCCGATGACGGTGTGGAATCGTTGTACGGGCGCTTGGCCGGAGTCGCCATTCCCGTAATCGCCGAAGCGGATTTGTCTGTCTGGATCGAGCAGGTTCTGGCGGCTGGCGCGGAATGCCAGACTTGCGCATTTCGTCAGAGCTGCGGCGGTTACTTCAAATGGCCGCGCCCGGATTACCCCTGTGCCGGAGTGAAACGGCTGTTTGGCGCGTTGCGCGATGCCGCCGATGAATTGCGCCGCGATCTGGCGGCGGCGCCAACCTGAGGCGCTTCAAGCCCTCTCCCGTTCAACAACGGGAGAGAGATTTCCAAATTATTGGCGATTCCGCCCGTAGATATTGCCCGCCACTGCGCCCGCTGCGCCGCCGACAATCGCCCCTACTCCGGCGCTGCCGCCGGTCAGACTGCCAATCGCTGCGCCGCCGGCGGCGCCAATCGCTGCGCCACTGAGCGTGCCCTGTTGGGTCGGCGTCATGTTGGTGCAGCCCACGCTCAAGGCGATCGCCGGGATCGCCAGTAAGTAACCCATCGTTTTCATCAAAGTCTCTCCTTAGTTGGCCTTGGCGGGATTCGCCTTGGCCGGTTTGCTCATCTTGGGTTCGACCATCTGGAACCAGATGACCTCAAAAACCGCTTGCTGTTGCTGGTCGGGATGCGCCTTGTAGTAAGCGTCCACTGCTTCCATGATCTGCCGCAGGGTCATGCCGTTCAGCGCCTCAACCCATTTTTTGACCGCAGTGCGCTGTTTGGGTTTAGGGCCAAGCAACTGATACTCGACCGCCGCCATGTCGCGGAGGCCCAGCAGATAAGCCAGCTTTTCCCGCTCGGTGGCCGGAGTCCAATCCGCGCCATCCGGGAGGGAGAGGTCAAGCTGGGTTGGCGCAGCCGGCGTAGCGGTGTCCGCCGCTTGGGCGAGCGTCTGGTGAGACAGGCCTCCGGTCAGACCCAGGAACAATAGCGTTGCTGCAAGCGTTGATTTCTTTAACACAGGCGTCCTCCTTGGAGGCGATGATGGGAAATAATCTCCAGTGCGGAGAGGGTCGGGCCAGTTTCAGCCCGCAATCGGTCTGGTTTGCCGCGCTTGCCAGCGGCCGTACCACCAAACCCAGGCAAAGTACACGATAGCCGCGCCGATGCCGATCAACACCAGCAGCGGCGCCAGATTTTGCAGAATCACCATCCCCATGGCGCAAAC
>JBDHRB010000471.1:0-2515 GCA_039807355.1 Candidatus Competibacteraceae bacterium | reverse complement strand
GTGCTGCTGGGCGATCCCGCGTACTACGGGCGCTTTGGCTTTCAGGCCCATGCGGGCCTGCAACTGCCGGGCGTGCCGCCCGGCTACTTCATGGCGCTGGCCCTGCATGGGCCAGTGCCCGAAGGCATCGCGCGCTACAGCGATGCTTTCAACGCCGCCGCCTGAGCCAGTGCGAAGGCGGCGGCGTTCTGAATCGGCTGCTGGCCTTGAACACCGGGCGCGGCCACTGCCGCGCCCGGATTTTGCGTTTCACCGCGCCCAGGACGGAACGGCCTGGGCGCGGTGCTGAACGCGGTTATTCCTTTGTCTCGATGAGCCACCACACGGCACGCGGCAAGGCGCGGCCCGTGATGGGGTGAACGTCGGTGAGGTCGGCGTGGGCCATCCAGCCCGAGGGCGGGCGGTAGCCGCGCACGTCGCCATCGCCGTGCCAGCGGCGGGCGCGTACCGTGCCAGGGGCGTAGATCGCCGCCATGCGCGGGCGGTTGGTGGTGGTGCGGGTCATTGGGGGCTTCTCCTTGCAGCGAAGCGCCCCGGTCGAGGCCGGGGCGCTTGCCTTCGGCACGGGTCAAGCGGCCAGCGCCTCGGCGGGTTCATCCACCATTGCCTCGGCATCCTCCGGGGCGTCCTGCTCTGGGCCTGCTGCCTGCGTTGCATCCTGCGAGCCTGCGGCCTTGAAGATGGCAGGCATCCAGTCCGTGCCATCGGCCAGCCGCTCCGCTTCGCTGGCAATGTCGGCCTTCTTCAACTTCGCCAGCCGGGCGACGGATTCCGGGGCAAACGCGCCCACGGCATCCAGAATCACGGCCTTGGAAACGTGCTTGAAGTAGCCTTCTGCGGTCGGCTTCCACCATGCGGCCATGTCGAGGCCCACGGCCTGCGCCAGTTCCTCGCCGGGCTGGTGCGGCGTGGCGCGAGGCATCACCACGTCCACCGTGGAGGCCACGCACACGGCCAGCAGCCGCACCAGTTCGTCTTGCGACTTCGCCAGCAGCGCGGCGAACAGTTCGGCGCTGTCCTCCGGCAAAGTCTGACCCGCTACCTGTTGCAGTTCGCGCAATGCCACGGCGGCGGGCGACTCCGGCCAGTCCGGGGCCATGCCTTCCAGCCTGTCTTGCACTTTCAGGCTCACGCCCAGCGGCAGGTCGTGGCCGTAGCAGCGTCTCTGCAAGACGGTCTGCACCATACCATGCACCACGGCGGCCAACGCAGCTTGTGGATGCCGTGCGACTTCGATTTGCAGCGCGGCGGTGCGGTGGGCGCTTAAGCGTTGCGCCAGCCGGTCGGACATGGCGATGGTCTTGGGCTGCCTGTCGTCGTCTCCGTCCTCGCCTTCGTCGTCGTTCTCGGCATCTTCGCTGCTGAACCCTTGGCGCAACCGTTCCAACGTGCGCAGCGCCTTGGCCTCGGCTTCGCGCATCAGCCCGCGATGAATGATGGCCTCGCCGTTGCGGTCGATGGTGACGATGGCACCGGCTGCGGCCTTCACGTTCGGGCTGTAGTCCTGCAAGCCATCCTCCAGCGCCTGCAACTGTTCGCCCAGGGTTTCGCCTTCCTCCTGCAAGGCGTCGGCCTTGTCCTCGTCGTCGGCGTCCAGCGCGGCATCCACGGCTTCGGCCAGCTCGTGCATCTTGGTTTGCAGCTTCTCGATGCGTGCGGCTTCGCGCTTGTTCGGCTCGCGCCGTTCCCTCGGCGCACGCTGGAAGGCGTGCAGGTCGGCATGGGTCACGCCCGGCGTGGCATCCACCCATGCCCAGCCTTCGGCCTTCACCTCGGCGGCGATGCCTGCCAGCTTGTCTTGTGCCAGCCGTTCCAGCAGCGCGGCATCGGTCAGATACACGCCCGCGTCACCTTCCGCGAACAAGTCGCGGCGGATGCCGCCGCCTGCGGCCTCGTAGGTGTCCAGTCCGACGAAGCGCACCAGCGGATGCCGGTAGGCGTCGATCTCGCGCTCGGTGAGGCGTTCGCGCAGGTTGGACGGGTGACGCTGCCACGTTGGCGCATCGTAGAACGCGCCTTCCTGCGCGGCGTGGTCGTCGGTGATGGCAAGGGCCATCAACTGGTCAAGGCTCACGGCATCGGCGCGATAGTCGGCCATCAATCGCGGCGAGACGTTCGCCAGCTTCAAGCGGCGCTGCACCACCAGCGGCGTGACGCTGAAATCCGCTGCAATGTCCTCGATGGGTCGGCCTTCGGCCACCAGCGCGGCGAATGCCTCGAACTGGTCTGCGGGGTGCATGGCTTCGCGCTGCACGTTCTCGGTGAGGCTGGCCGTGCGGGCGGTGCCATCGGCCACCAGCAAGCAAGGCACCTCCCATTCCTTGCTGATGCGGTGTTTCTTCGCCAGCAGCTTCAACGCGGCGAGGCGACGGCCACCGGCGACCACTTCGTAATGCTCGCCATCGGCGGATGCAATGACGATCAGGTTTTGCAGCAGACCCACGCGCTGGATGGATGCGGCCAGTTCGGGGATGGACATGCGCGGGGTCTTGCGCACGTTGCGGCCCGTGGGGCG
>JBDHRB010000470.1:0-2518 GCA_039807355.1 Candidatus Competibacteraceae bacterium | reverse complement strand
TGCCCCAAACGGCGGGCGAAAGCGGGATAAGTCGGTTTTGGCTGATACGCAGGCGTCGGCTGCCGGTCGCCAGCCGCATGGCCGTCAGTCACAGTTCCCTGAAGACCCAAACCAGCCCCGGTTTTCGCTGACGCGGCAGCGCCGTTCGCGTCCGCCGCCACGCCGCCTGGATTCAGCATGGTGCCTTGTTGAGCCAACCTGATCGACGCGGCTGAATCCGCTGCGGGCGTGGGTGACGTAGCGCGTGTGACCGGTTTCAGCGGCGCTTGGGTCGCCAAAATGGGCTTTGGCTTGGGTTCGGGCCGAGATTCCACTGGCAGTTTGGGTTTCCGTTTGGAAACCGTTTTGGGTTTCGGCTTTGGCTTCGTTTTGGAAGACATGGGAACGTCGGCAGTGCGTACCGGTAACGGCGGCGCAACCTCGGACGCTGCGGCGGGCGCGGATAGCGGGGAAATCGCGGATGCTGGCGGAGCGCCAGACGCTCCCGGCGCGGCTGCCGGAGCGCTGGACGATGCTGATCCAGGCGGAATCAGCGTCACGATCACCGGCAGCGGCTTCGGCGGCGCAGCGGGCGGCGGCAACATGGACGCCAGCAACCAACCGGCGGCGCTTAGATGCGCCAGCGCGGACAAACCCACTATCGCAATCTGTTGGCCGCAGGTAGGACGCATGACCGTCACCGCTTTCAAGGGGTCCTGGATTCAGTGACGAACCCGATCCGGGTAAGACCATTGCGCTGCGCGGCGACCATGACCTCGGCCAGACGCTGATAGGTTGTGCTTTGTTCGGCGTACAGATGCAATTCCGGTTTAGGCTCCTGACGCGCCGCTTCTTGCAAGCGGCGTTCAAGATCGGCGGCGTGCACCGTAACGCCATTCCAGAACAGTTGCCCTTGCGCGTCGATGCCCAATTCCACCGGCGCAGAGTTTGCCGACGTTGACGGCGCATTCGCCTCCGTCTCAGGCAGATCGACAGCCACGCTGTGGGTGATGAGCGGCAGGGTAATCATGAAGATCACCAGCAGCACCAGCATCACGTCAACCAAAGGCGTCGTATTGATCTCGGCCACCGGTTGCGCGTGGCGTCCGTGATGAAAGCTCCCGAACGCCATTAGCCGCGCTCCGCACAGGCGGCCAGCGCAGCCACCGGTTGATCCGCCGATGGGGAATCGGAGCGCATCGGCGGGCGCATCCCGGCGAGCAGGAACGCATGGAGGTCATAGGCAAAAGCATCTAGTTCCACGAGCCGGAGCCGATTGGCGCGGGTGAACAGGTTGTAGGCGAGCACCGCTGGAATCGCCACCGCCAATCCTGCGCCGGTCATGACCAGCGCCTCCCCCACCGGCCCGGCCACTTTATCGAGCGTTGCCTGGCCGCTGGCTCCCAGCGCCAACAAAGCATGGTGGACGCTCCAAACCGTGCCGAACAAGCCGACGAACGGCGCGGTGCTGCCGACCGAAGCCAGCACGGTCAATCCATACTCCAGCGCGGCGCTTTCCGCCTCAAGCGCTTGCCGCAAGGCGCGGGTCACCCAACCGTCCAGATCGCCGGCGCAGGACGACCGGGAACAGTGGCGAGCCGCCCCAAGCCCGGCGTGCGCCAGGCGTTCCAGGGCATGGCTGGGGTGCGTATTCATCAACATCAGCGCCGGATCGTCGTGTTTCCAGAATACTGGCAGAAAGGGCTGTTCAGCGTGCTGTTTCCGGCGGTTGTACCGGTATTTCAATAAAATGACCGACCAGCTCATGATCGACATCATCAGTAGAAGAGCGGCAGTCGCTAAACCGATTGCATCCGCCTGGTTGAAATAGAGAATCAGAGTTTCCATTCCAACCCCGCGATGGCGTAAAGGCCCGGCTGTTCGTAACCGATTTCCTCGACAATCTCCTGATTGAACAAATTCTCGATCCGGCCGTAAATCGTGAATTCCTTGTTGAGTTGGGTTCGACCGAAGAGCGAAACGCTGGTGTAGCTGTCGGTTTCTTTATCACCGGCCCAGCGCAACCGGGGACCGGTGTAATAGAGATTGGCACCGAGCGAATAATTGCCCTGTTGATAAGTCAAACCCAGATTGGCTGTGTTGTAGGCGACTTGCACGGTTCGGAATCGTTGGCCCTCCTCCTCGCTCCAGGAATCGGTGTAGGTATAGTTACCGTTCAAACTCCACTGTTCATTGATCCAGTAATTCCCGGTCAATTCGACACCCTGGCTTTGACCCTGGTCCCGGTTGATATAGGTTCCTCCATAAGTACCATCGGGATTAACCTGACCGACGAAGGCGATAATATCGTCCAGTTGAGTGCGCCAATAGGTCAGTTCAAAGTTCATCTTCTTGCCAAGAAAGGTCTGGCGAAGACCGGCTTCGATGGTGCGTCCTTCTTCAGGTTGCACATTTGAGTTGCCGTACAAGGGATCGAACAGTTGAAAAAAGCTGGGGGCTTTAAAACTCGTGCCGTAGTTGGCATACAGGGTGGTATCGACTTCCTTAAAGGTGTAGGCCGCCCCGATCTTGCCGGTGG
>JBDHRB010000469.1:0-2519 GCA_039807355.1 Candidatus Competibacteraceae bacterium | reverse complement strand
CTTGATTTCCGGGTCGGTCATCTTGGCAGCGATCTGCCGCATCATCTGGCCGGCGTCATTGGCGCGCTCCATGGCGCGGAAGGATTTGAGTTGCAATTCAACATAGTCGGCGTGCTGACCCGCCAGCGCCGGGAACTTGGCGGCGGGATTGCCCGCACCGGTCGTGCCATGGCAAGCCATGCACGCCGACACGCCGCTGTTGAGGTTGCCGCCCCGGAAGATCGCTTCCCCGACCGGAACGAGGGCCGGATCCGCCGCGCTGCGGGCGACCTGCTGCGAGGCGTAGAACGCCGCCAGGTCTTCCATGTCCTGCGGACTGAGCGGGGCGACCATGCCGACCATGATGGCATTGACACGGGCGCCGCTCTTGAACTCCGTTAACTGTTTGGTCAGATAATCGGCGCTCTGTCCGGCCAGTTTGGGATATTGCGGATTCGTGCTATTGCCGTCCGGATTGTGGCAAGCCGTGCAGGTCGCGGACTTGGCTTTGCCGGCGGCGGCGTCGCCAGCGGCCCATGCGGCGGTCGCGGAACCGAGCAGTGCGCACGTCGCGGCGATCACAACGAGTTTTTTCATTTTTGGAAGGCTCCTGTACGATGACGGTATTCGGCTCAGGCGACCTGCCGCCGCCACGGATCAGCAAAGCGCGGGCCGGCGGACGAGTCTCGCTTGGTCGAGGCGGAATCCATCGCTGTGCAAGCTCGATCCACCCCGCGCAAACGGCGCTTTTATATACCAGTTTCGGCCTTTAAGTTCAATGAAAAACCCTGACAAATCTGTTCCCTTTCCGCCGCCCAGCACTGCCGCCCGCCGCTACCGCGAGGTAAAATTTTTTAATAGCGTCAATTCACTAGAGCAACTTCCCCCGGACCATGGTCAGGAAGTGGCCTGCGCTGGACGCTCCAACGCCGGCAAATCCAGTGCGCTCAACCTGCTGACCGATCAGCGCCAACTGGCCCGAGTCAGCAAGACGCCGGGCCGCACCCAAATGATCAACTTCTTTCAGGTGGAAGCAGAGCGGTATCTGGTGGATTTGCCCGGCTATGGCTATGCCCAGGCCCCGGAAGCGATGCGTCGCCACTGGGGGGTACTGTTGGAGCGCTATCTGCGCGAGCGAAATGCTCTGCGCGGCGTGCTGCTGATGATGGACATTCGCCATCCGCTGACGGAACTGGACCGGCGGATGCTGGACTATTGCGCGGATCGGGCGCTGCCGACCCATGTGCTGCTGACCAAAGCCGATAAACTCAGCCGGGGCGCCGCCATCGCCGCGCTGCAAGCAACGCAAAAAGTCTTGCGGCAAGGTTATCCGCAGGCCAGCGCACAACTCTTTTCCGCCCAAACCGGCCAGGGCGTCGCTGAAGTCCATCAACGTCTGGATGAATGGCTAGGGTTTGCGCCGCCGTTAATTGCCCCGAGCTGACGGCGGCTCTGGCGCGGCCCGCCAACCCTTGGCCAGCAACCGCGCCTGCAAGGCCTGGCTGACCAGTTGCCCGATCCGCTCCAGAAACAGCGTGCCAACCCCAGGATGAAAGCGGTTGGGGTCGCGGCTGCCCACCGCCAACAGGCCGCGCCAAACCTCGCCATCCAGCGGGATCAGCGCGGCTGAAGCGGCATCGCCAGCCGCCTCGCTGAACAGCGCCGCCGCCTGTTCCAGACTCAAGCGGCCGCATTGCGGGCGACCGGCGCGAAACACCGGCTCAAACAGCCCGATGACATCGGGACGCAGCCACTCGCCGACCGCGCTCAATCCAGCCGCCGGCGGAGCGGCCAGACACAGCGCGACGCCATCAGCCTTGAATTCATCGCGGACAATCGCCTTCACCCCGTCCAGCAGTTCGTCGAGACCGCCCCGCGCATCGAGCAAACCCAGCGCCAGGCGCTGCACCCGTTCCGCCAGCCGGTCGTTGTCGCGGGCAATCTCCACCAGTTCCAGCAGTTTGTCGTGCAATCGCTGATTGCGCTCGCGCAGCAGGCGATTTTGATACTCCAGCAACGACACCGCCGGACGGCAGGGATGAGGAACGCGCAGGCTTTCGGCGAGTTCGACATGACGCAGGAAAAACTCAGGATGGTCGCGCAACCAAGCGACCACTTCCGCCTCGAACGCCGGTTGCTCCGCCGGGATTTCTTCCGCCTCGTTCAGCACGCGATCCACCCTTCAAAGACGCTTGCCGCCGGGCCGGTCATCAGGACGGAGTGACCTTCGCCCGCCCAGTGAATGGTTAATCCGCCTCCGGGCAATTCCACCCGAACCTTCGGCTCCAGCCGGCCCCACACCCGACCGACTGCTACCGCCGCACACGCGCCGCTGCCGCAGGCCAAGGTCTCGCCAGCGCCGCGTTCAAACACGCGCAGCCGAATCTGGTTAGGGGCGACGATCTGCATGAAACCGACGTTGGCGCGTTGCGGAAAACGGCCATGTCGTTCCAGCAAGGGGCCGAGATGCACAACCGGCGCATCCTCCACGGCATCGACGCGCAACACCGCATGAGGGTTGCCCATCGACACCGCGCCGA
>JBDHRB010000468.1:0-2521 GCA_039807355.1 Candidatus Competibacteraceae bacterium | reverse complement strand
ACAAACAACAATCCCCGATCCCACCGCACCCCAACCATGTGCCACGAAAGCACCCGGGGTAACAATGGGGTAACATCTGGAGGGGAAAGATTGTGAACATCCGAGATGCGATTCGGGCTTGGCAGGTAGCGCCGACCCGGCGTCAGTACCGCAAAGTTGCGAGATCATCCAGAAATCCAGATTACCGTCACCAATGAACTAGCTCTACGATATCCGTCAGATCGCCCTGGCGATGAAATTTCAGGCGGCGGCTTCTTCCAAGCTGACTTGAGGAAAGACCGAGATCGAAGGGAAATAGTGCTGGGTGTGATAGGAGCCGTTGGGTTGACACGCCGCAGCCCATCCCGGTAAGCAAGCCTGAGAGTAGGAGTTCAGCAGCGCCATCGCCTAGTGTTTTGCGTGTCAAAGCAGGCATATATCGCCCCCGTATTTTGTCGTCCCGCAGAACGCCCCACTGGACCATTGAACGCAGTATCCTCTGCGTTGCTCGCGGGAGCGTTGATCGATCGCCCCAAGCAATCAGCATCCTTCGAACGGTTTGCGACAGCGTTACGTCGCCGTTCATTGCGATGAGGTTCCCCGCGTTCGTGGAAATATCCAAAAAGAATGGGTAAACGGCCATCATCATCGCCCAGTGTATGGCCAAACGGTCGCTTGCTGGCGCTTCCGGCAGAAGTAATAATGCGTTATCGCGAAGTTCGCGCGCTTGCTTGGGGACGGCCAACCAAATTCTGCAGAGAACAGTTATGGTCTTGCCGCGAGCGCCGTGGGCCGTATCGCCAGCGAGGACACCTTCCAGCAGGCGCCAAGCGTAAGCGCGAGCCTCCTCGGGCGGCGCGCCAGCTGCGGCCTGCGCAGCGACTGCGTCAAGCCAAGCGAGCTCAATCTTGCGGTCCAAACCGATGTGCTTTCGAGAAGCCTCGGTCATGCCCGTCGAACAACCCGGATAAAAGGCACCACGACTTCCTCAAGACTGATGCCGCCGTGAGCGACCGTCTGTTTTCCGTCCGCTATAAAGGCTTGGCGCGGCGGAGCAATCAAGGCGAGATAGTCGTCAGGTAGTCCGGTAGTAGGCCAGGAAATGCTGCCGGGGAAGAGAGATGCGACGGGCTCCCGCGTCGTGTCGTCGCGGAAAACATGAGCGCGTTCACCGCGCTCGTCAGCACATAGCCCGACGTTCGGCTTACCAATCCCTTGGCCTTCAATATTGCCGTGATCGGCCGTGAGGTACACATTGAAATTGCCGTCGACCAGCATGTTGACGAGCTTCCCTAGGGACCCGCGCTGGGCCCAGTGACGGACGCTCGCGTGCAACCCGTCCGTCCCTGTGACTGTGCCATGCAACATCTGATCGATTGTGCCGACAACGATTCCCGCGACCCTACGCTTGGAGTGCACAACTTCATTGCTGACGCGGCTTAGGAAGGCATTGTCGTTCTCCTGGCTCTTCTGACAGACGTAGGCAATCTCGCTTCTCCGCAACCCACGATCCTCCCAGAACCGCGACCACAGCTGAGGTTCCTTCTGGGTCGTACCGATGCTCGCCGCAAAGAAGAACGGTGCCTCGCCCGCGAAGATGGACTGACGCGATACCGCGGTGAGAGTTGGGACCCAGGCGAAAACGGCGCCGTCTTCGACTGACCATTGGCTCGCCGAAAGCGCCTGACGCGCCACGACCCATTGATCGATGGCAAGACCGTCGACGACCACAAGCGCAGGTCGACCGCCCCCTCCGTCTGCACCGAGCTTATGGGCCAGGAAGTGCGGAATGTGGTGGACCATGACCGGACGCGGCAGATAGGCAAGGCTGTGCAACGAAGCGTAGTGGGCGTCAAGCCAGTTGGCAAACGTCTGCTCGATGCGCTCATGGAGCCGATTGACGCGCTGAGACTGCGCTTCGCCGAGCGCCGATGGCGCAGCCCAGCGAAGTGCTACGATCTCCGCCCATCGATACGCGGTCTTTAACCACTTTGTGTGAACGGCGTGCCGGTCGGGAAGATCTTTCTCCAGAAGCGTAACAAGCTTGTCCAGCCGATCAAGGTTGTCCGCGACCCCGGTACCGTCCACACCGGCCGCCATCCAGGTGCCGTGAACCGCTGCTTTGGCTACCGTGGTGGTCGGCGCCAGCATGCCTTCCGTGAAGAGGTTGTCGACGTAGACGCGGACATCGTCGTGGTCGAAAGGTAGATCCGTCGGCCCTTTGTAACGGAGATCGTATGGCTCCGCCGTTTCCTTCAGCCCGCGTTCGCTGGCAATGGCGCGCTGAAGGAAGATCGGCCAACGCTCCTGCAGGAACTCGAAGAAGCCGACGCGGCTTCGCACGATCTGATCGAGCGGCCAGTCTCGCCACTGTCCCGTCGCCTGAAGCAGGTGGATCAGCCGATCGTCGAGCGACGGTGGAAAGACCCGGCCGCGATAGTGCCGCCGAAGCAGCATGCGCAGCAGATCGGCGGTGCTCTTGATCAGCGCCGGATCGACTTCGAACACGTGTCTCAACACGAAATCCCGGGTCGCATTCTCT
>JBDHRB010000467.1:0-2522 GCA_039807355.1 Candidatus Competibacteraceae bacterium | reverse complement strand
TCGAGTGCGAGTACGGCGCAGAACTGGCTCTTGAGTGCAGGAAGGCCTCACCCCTCCGTGAGGAGACTGCGGCGACCTGAACCTCCCGTTGCGCGGAGCGTGCCGTAAATAACGCGAACATAATTTAGATTCAAGCGGCAGAATGCACGGCGGGCTGTCTCCGCGGTGGAGTTTTCTGCCGGCCCTTTCGCTTTTCCCTCGCCAGCACGCAAAATATACATCATTATAGTGTGCGTGGCACCCCAAAGGGTGCAGCCTTTGTTTCGTATTAGGGTGAAGAAGGGAAAGCAAAGCGCGAAGCTGCCTGCGCCGATCTCCTATATGCGCGAGCCCACTGATTAGGCGCAATCGGTTCGCCATGCTCTGCTCGATTGATGGATCGTCAATGCCGTGGAAGCCTCTACAGCCTCTACATCCAGCCGCGTCCCCAGGGACTAGCCCACGCAGGCTCATTGAGAGCGTTCACCGCGTTACACATCGGAAAACCAACTACCGCGCAGACACCTGGAAGCGAGTTCGCACCTTCAAGCTACGCATCGACCCCTGGTGCGAGTTGTGTCGCAACGCCGTCTCTTCAGAGGTGCACCATCACAACGGTTGCGCTTCAGACAATCGGCCGTCGAATTTGATAAGCGTCTGCAAACCGTGTCACTCGACAGCTACCATGAACGATCGCATCAAGAAGGACACGTAAACGCCATGGATTCAACGAACCGAGGTACCGCGCGTGTGGTGCCTTTCTCGAGAGGAAACGTCGTCAAGGCCAAAATCCTTATTGAAAAGCCGATTGAGTATGTCCGTGAGGCAGTTAATAACAGCTCCGAATGCAACACGTCACCTTGGACTGCGCCTGCTGGCAACGCGCGAGTCCTCACCGTACCGAGCTACTTGACGGACCCGGTCGCAGTTGAGGAGTGGGAGAGAGTTGCTCCTGCGCTACTGCAGCGTGGAGTGCTCAGCGAAATGATGAGAACTTATCTCGCGGGGTACTGCAACGCGCTTTCAAGAGCAGTTCGTGCAGAGAAAATAACTGAGCAAGAGGGGCGCTACTACCGCACGCGGACTTCGCGCGGCTCGTTGCTAAAGCGAAGGCATCCTGCCTCCAAAGATGCGCAGGACAGCTGGGCGCTTGTCATGCAGTTCGCAAAGCACATAGACCGT
Organism: Candidatus Competibacteraceae bacterium; assembly: GCA_039807355.1. GTDB lineage: Bacteria > Pseudomonadota > Gammaproteobacteria > Competibacterales > Competibacteraceae > UBA2383. The sequence goes on along the minus strand of JBDHRB010000467.1, from coordinate 1,361 downwards.
GTCGTTCTTAAGGACGGCAAATGCTATGCAAACGATACCCAAAGCAGTCTTTTTAAGTAAAATGTACTACTTTGACGGTATTACTGCGAATAGGGCGACCTCGTTCATAGAAACTTACTGCTCATACACCAGCGGATCCCTTGCCGGACATCGGTTCACTCTGATGGCTTGGCAGAAGCGGATGATACAGGACATGTTCGGTTGGAAAAAGGCTGATGGGTCTCGGAAATACCGTTTTGTCTGGCTGTAAGCTCCAAGAAAATCCGGCAAGACGACGCTTTCAGCGGCTATTTTACTGTACATGTTGCTTGTTGACTCCGAAGACGCGGCGCAGATTTGCGTTTTTTCTTCTGCTATATCTCAGGCAAATATTGTTATAAGTATCGCTCGATCAATGATTGAGAACGATAAAGACATGTCAACGGTCTGTGTTTCAAGGCAGCGGGCGATACGTTATAAAAACAATTCGGCGGAAGTTGTTGCCTTAGACATTCGTTCAACATCAGGCAGAGACATATCATTTGCTGTCTTAGATGATGTGCAAAACATCTACGCAACGGACGCTCATGATGCTTTGATTACAAGCACGGCGGCCAGACAAGAGCCTCTAGTCCTATATTTGGCGACGGCGGGATGCGATCGCGCCAGCCTTGCCTGGGAACTTCACCATTATGCATCGAGGATTGCCAGTGGGGATGTGTGCGACCCCAGCTGGCTCGTAAACATCTTTGGCGCACAGCCTGAAGACGATTGGACAGATCCAAGAGTTTGGGCGAGGGCGCATCCAGGCCTTAACCATACTGTCAGCGAAGCGTTTTTGAGGGAGGAAGCCTTCCGTGCCTTAAACTCCCCCGGGTTCGTTGACGCTTTTAAGCGTTTCTACCTGAACATCTGGACGAGCCGGTCGTCGCGGTGGCTGGACATGGCCGGGTGGGATGCGGGCGCCGTGCGTATTACAGAAAATTCTCATGCGGGTAGGCCGTGCTGTATTGGCGTTGATCTGTCATCAACAACTGATCTCACCGCCATAGTTGTTGTTTTCTGTGATACTGGGCATAGTTACACGCTATTACCTTTCGCGTACTGTCCGGAAGGCGCTATTCGGAAGCGGAGCGCGAGAGACAGGGTTGACTACGCAGCCTGGGAATCTCAAGGTTTTCTAACTGCAACCGCGGGAAGTGTGGTAGATTACCGTGTCATTAGAGATAAAATTGTATACCTTTGTGGATTGTATTGCGTCAAGGAGGTTGCTTATGATCGTTGGGGAGCATCCATGTTGGTTGCGCAACTTGTCGATGACGGCCTTATTTGTGTGCCAGTCAACCAGGACGCTGAGTCGCTAAACGAGTCCGCCTTAGAAT
>JBDHRB010000466.1:0-2524 GCA_039807355.1 Candidatus Competibacteraceae bacterium | reverse complement strand
CCGGGGCGACGCCTTACCGCCGCACTGTCGCGGCAGCGCTGGCGCGGTTAGGGCCGCAGGTGATTCGCGGCAACGGCTCGGAAATTCTGACCCTGGCGCAAGCGACGTCTGGGTCAGGCCGGGGAGTAGACAGCGTAGACGCCTCCGAGGCGGCGTTGGCGGCGGCGCAACGCTTGGCGGTGGAGCGTCAGACGGTAGTTGCAGTGACCGGAGCGGTGGATTATGTGACCGACGGCGTGCGCGTGGCGGAGATTCACAACGGTGATCCGCTCATGGCGCGAGTGACCGGATTGGGCTGCTCGGCGACAGCGGTGATTGGCGCTTTTCTGGCGGTAGAGCCGGAGGGATTCGCCGCGACCCTGGCGGCGCTGGCGGTCTTTGGCGTTGCTGGCGAAGTCGCGGCGGGTTGGGCGGCAGGGCCGGGCAGTTTGCAAGTGGCGCTGCTGGATGCGTTGTATACCCTGGATGAAGCGACGCTGGAAGCCAAGGCGCACATTGTGCTGCGGTAAACCGCGCTCCCCACGCCGAGAAGCGCGGTTGCACTGCGGGGAATTAAACCGGCAGTTCCGAGTGGCCCATCAGAAATTCGTCAACAGCGCGGGCGCATTGCCGGCCTTCACGAATCGCCCAGACCACTAACGATTGTCCCCGGCGCATATCGCCGGCGCTGAACACTTTATTCAGCGAGGTCTGGTAATCGGCGGTACTGGCCCGGACGTTGCCGCGCTCATCCAGGGTGACGCCCAATTCCACTAACAGACCTTCATGAACCGGGTGGACGAAGCCCATCGCCAACAGCACCCGCTCGGCGGGGATGGTGAATGCGCTGCCGGGAATTTCCATCATGGTTTGCCGGCCCTGGACCGTTTGCCATTCCAGCCGGGCTAACTGCACCGCCGTCAACCGCCCTTCGCTGCCCATGAAGGCTTTGGTCGTCACCGCCCAATCACGCTCGCAACCCTCCTGATGCGAGGTGGAGGTGCGCAGCTTGAGCGGCCAGTTCGGCCAGGTCAGCAGCTTGTTTTCATGCGCGGGCGGCTTGGGCAGAATTTCCAACTGGAACACCGAACGGGCGCCCTGGCGGATGGAAGTGCCCACACAGTCGGAGCCGGTGTCGCCGCCGCCGATCACCAGCACCGCTTGACCGGTGACGAGGATTTCTTCATTGGGCGGAATTTTTTGCCCAGCCACCCGGCGATTCTGCTGGGTGAGAAATTCCATGGCGTAATGAATACCATACAGCTCCCGACCGGGCGCGGGCAAATCACGCGGCTGTTCGGAACCGCCAGCGAGGACCACCGCATCGAATTCAGCCAATACCTGGCGAGCGGGTAAATTGACGCCGACGTGGCTGTTGGGCCGAAATTCCACGCCTTCGGCCTGCATCTGCGCCAGCCGACGGTCGATCAGCACCGTTTCCAGCTTAAAGTCGGGGATGCCGTAGCGCAGCAGACCGCCAATCCGGTCATTTTTCTCAAACACAACCACCCGGTGACCGGCCCGCGCCAGTTGTTGCGCACAGGCCAGGCCCGCTGGCCCGGAACCGACCACGGCAATGCGTTTGCCGGTGCGACGGGCGGCGATCTGCGGCGCTACCCAACCTTCCGCCCAGCCTTTGTCGATAATGGCGCATTCAATGTCCTTGATGCTGACCGGCTGATCGTTGAAATTGAGCGTGCAGGAAGCCTCGCACGGCGCTGGACAGATGCGCCCGGTGAACTCCGGGAAGTTGTTGGTGGAATGCAAGACTTCCAGGGCCTCGCGCCAGTTGCCCCGGTACACCAGGTCATTCCAGTCGGGAATGATGTTATGCACCGGGCAGCCGCGATGGCAGTAAGGAATGCCGCAGTCCATGCAGCGCGCCGCCTGTTCGCGGACGCCCGGTTCAGGCAGGGGAATGACGAAATCACCAAAGTGCTTGACCCGCTCTTCGACCGGCGCATAGCCGTGGTCGCAGCGGGCGATTTCCAGAAAACCAGTGGGTTTACCCATAAAATCGCCTTTAATCGGTGAACTTTTCTTGCGCTGACCTGGCGCGATTACGCCGCTACGCTGGCTTGCAGAGGCGCACTGGGCGACGCCGGAACCTGCTGCTGCAAATTCTGCAAGGCGCGCCGGTAGTCCAGCGGCATGATTTTGACAAATTTCGGCAGCCGCTCGCGCCATTGCTCCAGCACCCGCTTGGCCGGTTCGCTGCCGGTATATACGGCATGGCGAGCGATCAGAATCTGCAAACGCCGGGCGTCATGGCGCAGCGAGTTCTCCGGGAGTTCCGCATCGGCCAGAGTGCGCCAATCATCGTGCAGGATGCGCACCTTGAGCGTCTCTTCGCTATCACTGAGGGATTCGAGCGCCACCATGGCCGGATTGACGCGCCGGGCAAAGCTGCCGTCTTCATCCAGCACATAGGCGACGCCGCCGCTCATGCCGGCGGCGAAGTTGCGCCCGGTTGGCCCCAGCACGACGATCACCCCGCCGGTCATGTATTCGCAGCCGTGATCGCCGACGCCTTCAACGACCGCCA
>JBDHRB010000465.1:0-2524 GCA_039807355.1 Candidatus Competibacteraceae bacterium | reverse complement strand
CAGCACCTGACTGGCTCCGGTGATCATGGTCTGGGTCTGTGCGAGCAGCATCAGATTCGCGGCGGTGGGCTGGCTGGACAGGGCACGGTGAGCCTGGACGTCCCAGCGGGCCAGGGCCTCAGCAAGCCGGTCCGGAGCCGGCGGGAGGCGGTGCTCGCCCTGCAGGGCGTGGGGGTAGGTGCGGGCCACGTAAGCGCCGGTGAGCTGCTCGAACGCGGCCAGCCGGTTCTGCGCCGACCGGACGGCGGCCAGGCTTTGAGCCGGGGAGATCCACCCCTTGGCGTCGAAGTGGGCTTGCAGCTCGCGGGCGTGCGCGCCGACGGCCAGACCTACACCGTGGCAGGCCACGTACAGGGTGTGTATCAGGCGGGTCTTGGCTGCGGCCAGGTCCGCCCGCGTCGCGTGCCGGTTGGGCCGGTTCGGCTCTGCGGCCCTGACCAGGTCGGCGGCGCGGGTCAGGTTGTCGGCGATCGTCGACAACCGCGTATCGGCAGGTCCGTTCCCGGGCCAGGATTTGCCGCGGATGCTGCGGTGCAGGGAGGAGTTCATCTCCTCAAGACGGGCCATCATGTACGCCTCCCCGTCGGTTCCGTGAGCGCCGCCCTTGGGGACGGGCAGGGCGTCCCACAGCTCGCCGGCGGCCTGGACGACTTCGCCCCAGGTCCGCAGCATTGGTTCCGCCTGCAGATCGGGGCCGTCGAAGAGGATGTCGCGGGCGGTGAACTCGCTGTCCAGCAGCAGCTCCCCGACGCTGCGTTCATCCCGCGGCCCGCTCATGCCGGGTGCTCCCGGATCAGGTCGCAGATCCCGACGATCAGCTGGGAAGCCCCGGCCGGGAAGGCCTCGATCGGCACGCGCCTGGTCAATGCCTCGGCCGCGCGCAACGCCTGGACCGGATCGTCGTACCCGACGACGAGCTCGTCGACATCGGCCGTCGTCGGCAGCAGATGCATCGCCTCATCCGCCAGCAGCTGGGCCCCCAACCCCAACGCCGCTAGCTCCTCACCAGGCACAGCGCCGGCGAAGGCCAAGTCCGTGCACCGGCAGAGCAGCCGCACCACCTGCGCCAGCACCTGCAAGCTCTGATCCTGCAGCTCATCCGTCGTCACCATCGCCCTCACTCCTTCACCTGATCCGCCGAGCCTCGTACGCCCACCACCCTGGCCCCGCCCGCCCGGACGGCGGCGGACCCAACGCGGGGGCTGTGGATAGTTCCCGGCGGGTTGTCGGTGGTGGGGATGAGACTGGCCACGTAGGTCATAAGCCGGGCCGTCTGGCCTCAGCGGACACTCCCCGGCACATTCGACCTGTCGGCACTAGTGCAAGTCAGTCAGGAGGTGGTGGTGGTCCAGCTGCGTAAGGCATTGGCGATGACGGTCCCCGTCGGGGCCAGCACGACGATCACCGTGCTGGTCGGTGCCCTTCTGCCCGGGCCAGTGGGGTTCACGTTGTTCGTCGGGGGCTTGGCGGTCGCGGCGGTCCTGGCCCTGGGTATACGTGAGGACCTGGCTGCTGCCGTCTTGCTACGTGCCCGGCCCTTGACACCGGGGGAGGAGGCGGCGTTGGCGCCGGCGGTGACACTGCTGTGCCGGAGGGGCTGCGGCCCCCCGCTGATCCGCCTACGGGTACGCCCACAGCGGGCTGAGGTCGCCGCGTCCGGCGCGGGACGAAGCACCGTGGTGCTCTCCGGCGGCCTGGTCGCCGCCGTCCGTGACGGCGTTCTCCCGGTCGAGGAAGCGGCCGCGGTCATCGCGCACGCAGCCAGCCTCGTGCGCGCCGGCCTGACACGGATGGACCTGTTCCTCGGGTTCTGGACGATCCCGTGGCGGCTGTTGCACGGCCTGGCTGAAGGGGTGGCCGCCGTCTTCGGGCGCCTGCCCGGAGTGCGGCTGGTCTGGAGGGTACGGGCCTTGGTGTCGGGGATCGCCGTGGTCCAGATGTGCAGTCAGGGTCACTGGCCGATCGCCGCGGTGATCACCGCAGTGACTGCCCTGTCGTACGCCACCTCGTCATGGCGCTGTCGATGGGAGACGCAGTTACGCCGCACCGGGGACGCCCTGGTCAGGGACGCCGGGTTCGGGCCAGCTCTTGCGCGCTTCCTGCGCCGGTTGCCGCGCACGCCAGCCCTGCGTGACCGTATCGCCGACCTCGACCCCAACCTCCAGGCGCCACCGTCGTTAGGTCTGGTCACCCGACTCTGAGGGCAACGGGTGTCCCGTCGTCGTTGAGATTGGTCAGCGACCCAGGACAGGGCCGGTCGTGGGGGAGTCGTACCCGGCGGCTTGCTCAGCCGCATGGCGCCGTTGCTGCGTGGCCAGCCGCGCGACGGCCCCGTCCAACGGCAGCGCGGCTTGCCCCGGTGGTGGGAACGGATCGTCCTCGCGGTACCCGTGCAGATCGGTCAGAGCCGGTCCGTCGTACCCGAATTCGCTGGGATCGTTGCCGTCGGTCCATACCCGTGAGGCTGGGACGTCGGCCACGACGACGGCCATGCCCTCGGAGTAGGCATGGTCGAAGGCGTACC
>JBDHRB010000464.1:0-2534 GCA_039807355.1 Candidatus Competibacteraceae bacterium | reverse complement strand
GCAGCGATCCGGGCGCGCTGGACGCGGCCGTCGCCGCCCTGGCCCGGCGCGGCCGGCTGGTCGCCAACGCCGTCACGCTGGAGATGGAAAGCCTGCTCCTGTCCAGCCATGCCCGGCTCGGCGGCGAGCTGACCCGCATCGCCGTGTCCCGCGCCGGCGCGGTCGGCTCGATGCAGGCGTGGCGGCCGGCGATGCCGGTCACGCAATGGAGCTGGGTCAAGCCATGATGGTCGCGGGCATAGGCTGCCGCAAGGGCGTCGCCGCCGCCGAGGTGCTGGCGGCGGTCGAGACCGCGCTCGCCGCGCACGACCTGTCGCCCGCCGCGCTGTCGGCGCTGGCGACCGCGCATTTCAAACATGCGGAAGAGGCCATCGCGGCCACCGGCAAGGCGCTCAGCCTGCCGCTGCTGCTGGTCGACGCGGCGGCGCTGCGCGCCGTCTCGCTGCGCGCGCTGACCCGCTCCGGCCCGTCGCTGGAGGCGACCGGCACCCCCTCCGTCTCCGAGACGGCGGCGCTGGCCGCCGCCGGCCAGCACGCGAGGCTGCTCGGGCCGCGTGTGGCGGTGGGGCCCGTCACCTGCGCCATCGCCGTAGCGGGGGAACCGGCATGACCGTCCATTTCATCGGCGCCGGGCCGGGCGCCGCCGACCTCATGACGCTGCGCGGCGCGCGCCTGCTCGCCGAATGCCCGGTCTGCCTCTATGCCGGCTCCATCGTCGCGCCCGAGCTGCTGTCCCATTGCGGCACGGGCGCCCGGCTGGTCGACACGGCACCCCTGTCCCTCGACGAGATCGAGGCCGAATATGTCGCCGCGCACCGCGCGGGGCAGGACGTCGCGCGGCTGCACTCCGGCGACCTTTCGGTGTGGAGCGCTGTGGCCGAGCAGGTGCGCCGGCTGGAGCGCCGCGGCATCCCCTACACGATGACGCCCGGCGTGCCTTCCTTCGCTGCCGCCGCGGCCGCTCTGCGGCAGGAACTCACCATTCCCGAGGTGGCGCAGAGCCTCGTGCTCACCCGCGTCTCCGGCCGCGCCTCGAAGATGCCGCCGGGCGAGACGCTCGCCAATTTCGGCCGCACCGGCGCCACGCTCGCCATCCACCTCGCCATCCACGCGCTCGACCGCGTGGTGGCCGAGCTTCTGCCGCACTATGGCGGCGACTGCCCCGTGGCCATCGTCTTCCGCGCCTCGTGGCCGGAACAGCGCGTGATCCGCGGCACGCTCGCCACCATCGTCGCGGCGTTCGCCCGCGAGCCTGTCGAGCGCAGCGCCGTCATCTTCGTCGGCCGTTCGCTGGCGGCCGGGGATTTCGCCGAGAGCGCGCTCTACGACGCCTATTACCAGCGCCGCTTCAGGGGGCGGGAATGACGCTTTCCGACACCGCCGCCAGCCTCCTCGCCCGCAAGCCCCGGCTCGAGGCCGGCCACGTCTGGCTGGCCGGCGCCGGGCCGGGCGATCCCGGCCTGCTGACGCTGGAGGTGCTGTCGGCGCTCGGACAGGCCGACGCGCTGGTGCACGACGCTCTGGTCTCGGCCGAGATCGTCGCCGTGGCCGCGCAGGCGGAGAAATTCTTCGTCGGCAAGCGCGGCGGCCGGCTCTCCATCCCCCAGGCCGAGATCAACGCGCTGCTGGTCAGGCTGGCCAGGGAGGGCCGCAGGGTGGTGCGGCTGAAGGGCGGCCACCCCACCGTGTTCGCCCGCGGCGCCGAGGAGGCGGCGGCCCTCGTCGAGCACGGCATCCCCTACCGCGTGCTGCCCGGCGTCACCTCCGCCTTCGGCGGGCTGGCTTCGGCGGGCATTCCCGTCACCATGCGCGGCGTCAACGGCGCGGTGATCCTCGCCACCGGCTTCGCAGCCGTCTCCGACGACCGGCCGGACTGGGCGGCGCTCGCCCGCACCGGCCAGCCGATCGTCATCTATATGGGCCTCACTCATCTGGCCGAGACGGTGGCGGACCTCGGCGCCGGCGGCCTGGCGGACGACACGCCCTGCGCTTTGGTCGAGAACGCCACGCTGCCCGGAGAGCGCACCGTGGTCGCCACGCTGGGCACGCTCGTGGCGGCCTGCGCGCGCGAAAACATCGTGTCGCCGGCCCTGATCGTCGTCGGCGGCATCGTCGCGCTGCGCGAGCGGCTGAGGAGCCGCCCATGAGCGCCCGCGCGCTCATCGTCGGCGCGCCGCGCTCCGGCTCGGGCAAGACCAGCGTCACCATCGGCCTGCTCAGGGCGCTGGCGCGCCGCGGCGTGCGCGTGCGCGGCGCCAAGTCGGGACCGGACTACATCGATCCCGGCTTCCACGAGGCGGCGACCGGCCTTCCGGGCGTGAACCTCGATTCCTGGGCGATGGCCCCTTCCCTTCTCAACGCCCTTGCCGGGCAGGCTTCCGCCGACGCCGAGATCGTCATCGCCGAAAGCGCCATGGGCCTGTTCGACGGCATCCCGGCGGGCGCCGGCCGCACCGGCTCGGGCGCCGACCTCGCCCGACTCTACGGCATCCCCGCCCTGCTGGTGCTGGACGTCTCGGGCCAGTCCACCACGG
>JBDHRB010000463.1:0-2534 GCA_039807355.1 Candidatus Competibacteraceae bacterium | reverse complement strand
CTGGAACTCGACCGGCAGCGTTACAGCGTGACCACGGGCGGCATTACCGTGGTCGGGCCGGGCGAAGTCACCAACGCCATGCGGGCGTTCAGCGAGTAGCAAGGGCGCGGGATTCGGGAGCGCCGCTGGATCTTCCCGATTCCCGATTCCCGATTTGCGATTCCCGATTTGCGATTCCCGATTTGCGATTCTCGACTCCTATATGAAGATATCGGCGATGGCGGTTTGGCCGGGCCAAGCGTATCCCCTGGGTGCGACCTGGGATGGCGAGGGCGTCAATTTTGCGCTGTTTTCCGAACACGCCGAACAGGTGACGCTGTGCCTGTTTGAGGCTCGGGGCCGCCATGAGGTAGAGCAAATTCCCCTGCGCGAGCGCACCGGCCCGATTTGGCACGGTTATCTACCCGACGCCCGACCGGGGTTGCTGTACGGCTATCGGGTGCAGGGAGCGTATCGGCCTGAAGAAGGCCATCGCTTCAACGTCCACAAGTTGCTGCTCGATCCCTACGCCAAGGCGATAGTGGGGCCGCTGCAATGGAGCGATGCTCAGTTTGGCTATCGAGTGGGCGGCCGCGCTGAAGATTTAAGTTTCAACACCCGCAACAGTGCACCAGGAATGCCCCGCTGTCAGGTGGTGGACGGCGCGTTTGTCTGGGGTGATGACCGCCCGCCGCGTCGGCCCTGGTGCGATACGCTGATTTATGAACTGCATGTGCGCGGTTTCACCATGCGCCATTGCGACATCCCGGCCAATCTGCGCGGTACTTACGCCGGCTTGGCCAGCAGTCCGGCGATTGATTATCTCAAAGCGCTCGGCGTGACTGCGGTGGAGTTGTTGCCGATTCAATATTTCATCGACGAGCGTCATTTGCTGGATCGGGGTTTGCGCAATTACTGGGGTTATAGCCCGCTCGGTTATTTCGCGCCAGACCCGCGTTACGCCGCCACGGATCATCCAGTGGCGGAGTTCAAAAGCATGGTCAAAACCCTGCATTCAGCCGGCATCGAGGTGATTCTGGATGTGGTGTATAACCACACGGCGGAGGGCAATCAGCTCGGCCCGACCTTGAGTTTTCGCGGGATTGATAACGCTGCTTATTACCGACTGCCGCCCGATCATCCGCGCTACACGATGGATTTTACCGGCTGCGGCAATACCTTGAATACCGCACATCCCCGGGTGTTGCAAATGGTCATGGACAGTCTGCGCTATTGGGTGCAGGAGATGCATGTCGATGGCTTCCGTTTTGATTTGGCGGCGGCGCTGGCGCGGAATTGTCATGGAATTATTGATCAGTCGGGTGCATTGATGAACGCGGTTTTACAAGACCCGGTATTGTCCCAGGTCAAGTTGATCGCCGAGCCGTGGGATGTCGGCGAGGGCGGTTATCAAGTCGGCGCATTCCCGGTGGGCTGGAGTGAATGGAATGGTAAATATCGAGATGTAGTGCGCGATTACTGGCGCGGCGAAGGCGGATTAATCGGCGATTTGGCCTACCGATTAACCGGGTCAGCAGACCTGTATCAGCACAATGGCCGCCGGCCTTACGCCAGCATCAATTTTGTCACCGCCCATGACGGTTTTACCCTGTACGATCTGGTCAGTTACAACGAGCGGCATAACGAAGCGAATGGCGAGAATAACCAGGACGGTGAATCACATAACCGCAGTTGGAATTGCGGGGCGGAAGGCGATACCAGTGATCCAGCAATTCTGGCGCAGCGCCTGCATCAGCGCCGCAATTTTTTGACCACGCTGTTGCTGTCGCAGGGGACGCCAATGCTGTTGTCCGGCGATGAAGTCGGGCGCACCCAGCGCGGTAATAATAATACTTATTGCCAGGATAACGAGCTGAACTGGTTTGACTGGGATATTTCCTGGTTGCCGGAGAATCGGGAGTTGCTGGCGTTTACTCAACGCTTGATTCAATTGCGCCAGCAGCATCCGACCTTCCGCCGCCGGCATTTTTTCCGGGGCATCCACGGCGAGGGAGTGCGCGACATTCTTTGGTTTAATCCTGATGGTCGGGAAATCTCCGACGACGAATGGATGCAGGACTACGCCCGCTGTCTGGGGCTGTATTTACCCGGCGATGGGCTGGCCGATTGGGACGAGCGCGGTCATGCGTTGGAAGATGATGATTTTCTGTTATTGTTCAACGCGCATCACGAGGAGATTCCGTTTGTGTTGCCGGTGCTGCGGGAAAATCCGCTGTTTGAAGTGTTGATCGACACGGCCTTGCCCCAGGGTCAGCCAACAGGCGGTAATGTGCATCCTGCTGAAGAACCGTATCCGGTGCAGGGACGTTCACTGGCGGTATTGCGGCATCGCCGCGTTGCATCTCCGCCGCTTTGAATGGGGAGGAAAAATCTATGTATCAAGCGATCAGTGCGGTTTATCAAAAGTTTCCAGCTTGATCCCGGCGAACGGGTTTGCCTGATTGGCCGCAACGGTGTTCCCACTCTGGAGCGTGGGAACCGGAACAACTGGTGATCGATTGATCCAAGGCGCTTTCTAACAAGTCTTGCAATTT
>JBDHRB010000462.1:0-2540 GCA_039807355.1 Candidatus Competibacteraceae bacterium | reverse complement strand
TGTCCACATTGAGAATGGTTTTATAAGTCACCACGTTATTGACCGTCTCCGCGCCGAATCGCACCTGGCTGATGCTGGCTGGATAACGCCGCTGGGAATAGGCATCCACGCTGAAAGTGGCGGCCTGCCCTTCATGCACCTGGCCGACATCGGCTTCATCCACATCCACCTGCAATTCCATCTGCGCCAGATTTTCGGCGAGGGTGAACAGCACCGCGACTTGCAGCGAGGCGGCGACGGTTTGCCCCGGCTCGACCGCCCGTTTCAACACCACACCGTCGATGGGAGAGCGAATGAAGGCCTTGGTCAAATCGGTTTCGTTGGAACGCAACGCAGCGCGAGCTTCCTCGACGGCGGCTCGGGCGCTGGCTTGATCGGCGATAGCGCGTTGCACGGTCGCTTCGGCGGTTTCCAGTTCCGCCTGCGAAGGGACTTTGCCGCCGCTCAATTTCGCCACCTGTTGCAAGCGTTTCAGATGAGCGCGGCTTTCCTGCACGGTGGCGGCGGTCTGCAAAACTTTCGCCTCCGCCGAAGCCAGCGCCGCTTTGGCTTTTGCAATGGCGTCCTGGAGCTTGGCGACATCCAGCCGCGCCAATACCTGGCCTTTTTTGATCCGGTCGTTGTAATCGACGAACACCGCTTCAATAACCCCGGACAATTCGCTGCCGACATCGACCTGATTGATCGGCTCCAGTTTGCCGGTTGCCGATACGGTGACGCGCAGGTTGCCCCGGTTGAGCGGTTCGGTCTGATACTGGGGCAGGGCCTGCGGAGCGGCGCTGGAGCGGAAATAGAGAAACCCGCTGACCGCCAGAGCCAGCGCGATGAGTGCTATCAGCCAGCGCAACAGGCCGGAACGGCTCGGCGCTGTTTCCGAGCCGATGATTTTTGCCAAATCCAGATCGTTGGTGGAGGGCGAGTTGCTCATGTTGACGTGCCTTCGGTGCTGACCGCGCCGGGGTTCGCGGTGATCGGCGACCAACCGCCGCCCAGCGCCTTGTAAAGCTGAATCATCGCTTTGACGCTATCGGCTTCGCTGAACGCGAGTTTGTCCTCGACGGTCAGGACGGTGCGCTCGGTGTCGAGAACGGTTTGGAAGTCGATCAGGCCGGTGGCGTAGCGTTGCCGGGCCAACTGCGCCGCCAGACGTGCGGCTTGAACGGCGGCGCGCAGATTGTTCTGCCGCTGCCGCGCATTGGCTAAGGCAACCAGCGCATTTTCCACCTCCGCCAGCGCCTTCAGCACGGTAGATTGATAATTGACCCACGCCTGCTCTTGCACGGCGCTTTGAATATTGACCTGCTGACGGATGCGCCCGGCGTCGAAAACCGGCGCGGCGACATTGCCCAACAGGCTGCCTGCAACCGCGTTGCCGCTGGACAGGGCGCTGACGGTCAATGCTTCCAGACCGAACGACCCACTCAGGCTGAAGTTGGGATAAGCCTGCGCCTCGACCACGCCGATTCGCGCCGTTTCCGCAGCCAGCGTGCGCTCCGCAACCTGCACATCCGGGCGCTGGCGCAATACCTCTGCGGGAATGCTTGCCGTCGCCCGTTCCGGGGTCAGCGGAATTTTGCCCGGTTTGGACAATTTTTCCGCCAAAGCGCCGGGCGGCTGGCCAAGCAGGATTTCCAAGCGATGTTCGGCTTCAACGCGGCTGGTTTCGAGGCTGGGAATTTGCGCACGGGTCTGCTCCAGGCTGGCGCGGGCCTGTTCCACGTCCAGCGCGGTGGTCAACCCGGCCTGCGCACGCCATTCAGTCAGTTGCAGGGTTTCCGCCTGAGAAGCGGCGTTGGCTCTGGCGATATCCAGCGCCGTCTGGTAGGTGCGCAATTCCACATAGTTCAGCGCCACCTCGGCGGCCAGCGACACTTGGACATCGTGCAGACTGGCTTGACTGGCTTCCAGGTTCGCTTGGGCGGCTTCCACGTTTCGGCTGAGACCGCCGAAGATGTCCAGCTCCCAACTGGCGTCAAACCCGGCGCTGAAACGGTTGACGGTCCCCCCGCCGCTGGATTGGCCGCTGCTCTTCACCTGTTGTCCCGCCGCTGAAGCTGAAACGGTCGGGAATAATTCGGCCCCGGCCAGAGCGCGCTGGGCGCGGGCCTGACGCAGTTTGGCCTGGGCGGCGCGTAGATCGAGACTGGTTTGCAGGGCCTGTTCGATCAGTTCAGTTAGCGTGGCGTCGTCAAGTTGCCGCCACCAGTTCGCCAAGTCTGCCGGCGCAGTCTGCGTTACGGTCACTCGCGCCGCCGCCGCGCCCTGCCAGGTTGGCGGCGCGGCCAGTTCAGGCGCAACGTAGTTCGGCCCGACCGCTGCGCAGCCTGCTAACAACAGACTGGCGAACGCTAATCCGGCGCCGGGTCGGTATCGTTTAATGGGTAAAGTCACGATCCATCTCCTGATTGCCGAAACGATTTGCCGGTCCGGGTTTAAAGAAGGCGATTAGCGCATCTCAAACAGTTCTTGGTGGAAATGGGCATCGGGCAATCCCAGCGCAGTGAGGTCGCGCTTCAGGGCTTGGCCGAATCCGGCAGGTC
>JBDHRB010000461.1:0-2548 GCA_039807355.1 Candidatus Competibacteraceae bacterium | reverse complement strand
TTGAGAGCGGGCAGTTACGCGCTTATTTTCAACCCAAGGTGCGCCTGACCGATGGCGCGCCGCTGGGCGCAGAGGCGCTGGTGCGCTGGCTGCACCCGGAACAGGGCCTGATTCCGCCAGGGCGCTTCATTTCCGTAGCGGAAGCCAGCGATCTGATCGTCGCGCTCGGCGACTGGATGCTGGAAGAAGTCTGTCAGCAACTGGCCCGCTGGCATGTGGACGGATTGCCCGATTTGAGCATTGCGGTGAACCTGGCCGCCCGGCATTTCCGTGCCCCCGGCCTGATCGAACGCATTGAGCATTTGCTAACCCTCCACCAATTGAAGCCGCAAGCCCTGGAACTGGAACTGACCGAATCGACCCTGTTGGAAACCGGTGCGCAAACGATGGAGACGTTGCAGGCGCTGCAACAGTTGGGCGTGCGGCTGGCGATTGATGATTTCGGCACCGGCTATTCCAGTCTCGGTTATCTGAAACGCTTGCCAATTAACGCCCTGAAAGTCGATCAAAGCTTTGTGCGCGATTTGGTCATCGACGCCGATGACCGAACTTTGGCTGCCACCATCGTTACCCTCGGCCATAGCCTGGGGCTGGAAGTGGTCGCGGAAGGGGTGGAGACCGAAGCGCAGCGGCGCTTTCTGCTCGAACAGGGCTGTGATTTCGCCCAGGGCTATCTGTTTAGCCCACCGCTGCCCGCCGAGGCGTTCGTCGATTGGCTGCGCGGCGCTCCTCCCGTGCCGACCGGGGACGTTCGGAGCGAACGGCGGCGCGCTCATTGATAATGTTGCCAGAGCGCCAGACCAGCGCCGAGCATCAGCGCCGCCAGCAGAACTGCAAAAGCGATCTTCCACGGGCTGTAGGGCCGTTCGCCCTGAACTTCGCCGGTGCGGCCATTGACCACGAAGCGGTAAATCTTATCGCGGAAGCGGAACGCGGACATCCAGATCGGCAGCAGAATGTGCTTGAAGCGGATGTCGCCATAGCGGGTGTCCATGGCGTGAATGCGCTGATGATCGCCGCCAATATCGCGCTCGATGTCGCGGCGGATGGTGACGGCCATGATGTCCCGGGCGCGCTCGAAGCCCTGCTCCAGCTCAATCTGATACATCTCGCTGCGAAAGCCGCTCAAATACGCTTCCTGGTACGGCGTCAGATTCGCCAAATCCCAAGGTTCCAGCCGTTCGGTAGTTTCCCGTGGCAGCGAACGGCTGGCCAGCACCAGCACATCATCGAAAAACCGGGCGACCCGTCCCGACGCCGGGCGCCAGCGAATTTTGGTGACCATGCGGGTGCGCGTGACCGGCTTGCCATTTTCCATCGCCTGATAGGTTTCCTGAACCTGATAGTTATCGCCGCGCTCGCCTTGGTAGTTGGTAGCCGTGTCGGCGTCGTAAGTCCAATAAGGAACGTACATGCCGGTCAGGCGGGCATCGTTGCGGGCGTAGTCCTTGAGTTTGCCGGGCGCAAACCAGAGATGGCCGAGCCATTGCCGGAAAGTGACGCGGGCTTGATCGCGGGTGATTTTGAACGGGAGCAGGGCTTGCGGCAGCAACTCACGATGGTGTTCAGTTTTTGCCACCACCGGCGCACCGCAAAACGGACATTCCCCGGCATGAGTCGCGGCGTCGAAGCTGTAGGCGGCGCCGCACGATTCGCAATGAATGGCGATGCGTTCGCCGGTCGCTGCGGAGTGGGTCAATTCACGCAGGGTCTGCCGGAAATCTTGCTCCACTAACGGCGCGTCAGCGGCGGCGATGGGATTTTCATAACCACAATGTCCGCAGCGCAACCGTTCAGCGCCGGGCGCATATTCCAGCGAAGCGCCGCATTGCGCACAGGGAAAGCGGCGGGGTTCTGTAAGCGGGTCAGAGGCGAGCGCTGGGGATTGTTGCGACATGGCGGAAGTTCCTTAATTAAGTTTTCCACACAGTTTAACCGGTCAAGCATTGGCTCGTCCGCAGCGGGCATTTACGACATTTTTACACAGCGCCCGCCGTCGCCTTACTTATACTGTGAGGGGATTTCCCTGGAATTTGGAGACTTTTCATGACCGCCCGCACCTTGATGCGCTCCAGCCTGGTGAAGCTGCGCACGACCGATAGCGTCGCCGCCGCCGCCCAGGTTCTTCTGCAACACCACCTGCGCCACCTGCCGGTGGTCGATGAGCAGGGCCGCTATGCCGGCACATTCGGCATCTACTCGGTCTTGCAACTGACCCTGCCCACCGCCGTATTGATGCACGAAGGATTGGATAATGTGGCTTTTATCACCGAAACCGCCGATGACCTCTCGCAGCGGTTGCGCGAACGCGGCCAGGAGCCGGTCAGCCAGTGGTTAAGCCGAGACCCGGTGGCCCATCCCGACACCCCGGCCATGCAAATTATCCAGATGATGCTGCACAGCCATACCAGCATCCCGGTGGTGGATCGAAACAGCCAGCGTCTGGAAGGAATGATTTCATCCTCGGATGTCTTGCACACCCTGCTTGAGGAGAATCGATAAGATGCACGGTTCTGGAGAAATGGCGTCGGCAGGGAGCATGTGGCTG
>JBDHRB010000460.1:0-2556 GCA_039807355.1 Candidatus Competibacteraceae bacterium | reverse complement strand
GCCACATTCGTCGCCGAATGCTCGGCATAGCTCCGGATACTCACGCAAGGAAAGGACAAATACGATGGCTGCACTTTACGGCGATCAGGTCACCCTCACTATCGACGGCGAAGAAAGGGCACTGGAGGTCTTCTCCGCCACCGTTGCTGCCGCCAAGGTTGGCAAGAAGGACGTCACCTTTGGTGAGGCGCAGTCCGGCTCAGGAAACAAGTACAACCTCAACATCGAGATCACTCAGGACATGTCCGAGGATTCGCTCTGGTCGGTCATGTGGGACATGCCTGGATCGCTCGTGCCTGTAGTGGTGCGTCCGAACGGGAATGCGGTCCCAACCGTCAGCGAGCCGCATTTCTCGGGGACGGTGAAGATCGTCGAGCCTGAGGGCGACCTGTTGGGCGGCGTCGCCGCCGGCGAGGAGCCGGAGCGCTGGCGGGTCAAGCTCGAGTGGCCGTTCACGGCGCGACCGATCAAGATCACCGCGCCGCCGGTCGGCCCGTAACCCCACGACAGCGACATGGCCGCCCGGATCGCCGGCGTCACCGTCACCGGCGTCAACCAGCTCGTCAAAGACCTCCGCGACATGGGGGTCGAGCTAAGCGACATCAAGGGCGCATTCCGGGTCATCGCAGACCAGGCCGCTGACGTGGCCCGGGACGCCGCGCCGCAACGAAAGGGCAAGCTTCGCCGGACGATCCGGGGAGCTGCGCTGAAGAACAAGGCAGTCATCGTCGCCGGCCAAAAGCCGGGCACCAAGCCCGGCAAAAGGAAACCCGTCGTCGGTAAACGCAATGTGGTTTACGCAGGTGCCGTCAACTGGGGATGGGGAATCCAGTCGCGTGTCTGGAAGCACGGCAAGCATGCCAGCAAGACCATTCGCGGGTCGCACCAAGGGACCCCGTTCTTGGAGGCCGCGGACACCTGGGCCGAGGCAAACGCACCGAAGATTCTCGACACAGAAATCAGCGCAATCATCAAGAAAGAAGGGCTCGGATAATGGCCGACAAAGTGACCGCTTCATCGATCGCGGCATCGCTGACGATTGGGGAGATTTTCGCCGCCGAGAAGCATTTCGGCGGGAAGTGTCTCCGCCGGTCCAAGAACGACCGACGTGAGCCGATGAGCCCGCTGGAGGCGACCGTGTCCATGGCTTGGGTGGCTGAGCGCGTCACACCCATTCGAGCCCGAGCCCGAGCCCGACGAGCAGTAGCCCGTGTCCGAGTCGTGGGTTGAGCGGCAGACCAGGGCGCGAATCCGTGAGCGCGTGATCATCGCCCGGGTCTGCGGCCTACCCATGACGGAGGAGCAGTACGACGCGTTGACGCCGGTCGAGCTGGACGAGCTGCGCCGGATCGTCCGCCAGATCATCGACGCCCGCTGAACAAGACCACGCCCGACACCTGACGTCCGAGAGGAGGCTGAGGACCAGATGAGCAGCCCGATCCGGATCGCCATCTTGGCCGACGCCGACAAGGCGCAGGCGGAGCTGCGGGAGACCGCCCGCGACGCCGAACGTGTCGGTGATGCATCCGACCGGGCAGCCCTCGACGTCGAGCGCGCCCGGCAGCGGGAGGTCATCGCCGCCCGGGGTCTCGCCGCTCAGGAGGCGAAGCTGACGGCCGCCCGGCAGGACGGCAACATGACGGCCGAGCAGGTCGTCCGGGTCGAGGACCGCGTGCTCAAGGCGCGGGAGCGGCATGCGACAGCGGTCATCAACCTCACCGACGCCCAGGAGCGGCACCGGGCATCGCTCGATCGGACGACCGATAGCAGCGACCGGCTCGGGAGGTCGCTTGGTCGGCTCGATGACATGCTCGCCCGGATCGGGTCCCGCGCCCCTGACATCGACCGGGTGACCGCCAGCCTCGGCCGGATGTCCGCCAGCAGCGCGAAGGTCACCGCGATCGTGTCCGGGGTGACCGCTGCTGTTGTCGGTCTCGGTGGGGCGCTGGCCCCGGTTGCTGCTGCTGCGACGGCTGTTGCGGGTGCGCTCGGTGCGGTCGGCCTGGGCGCGGCCGCGTATACGGCGCTGGTGGCCCCGGCGTTCGGTGGCGTGGCTCAGGCGGTCGATGAGGCGACCAAGGCGCAGGAGGCGTACGACGCTGCCCTCGCTGCGGGTGACACGGAGGCCGCAGCGGCCGCCCTGGAGAAACTGAACGCGGCGTTCGACGGGCTGACCGCCGACCAGCGCGCCCTCGCTCAAGAAACCATCAAGTTCAAGGACGCCTGGCGCGAAGCGTCGGAGGAATTCAGCGGTCCGACGATGCAGGCCGCGACCCGCGGACTCGAAACCCTGCGGGACACGATCCCCACCATCCTGAAGGTGGCGACCCCGGTCCAGGACGAGCTGATCGCCCAGTTCGACCGGCTCCGGCAGGCCGTCGAGTCACCCGCATTCGAGCGGTTCACCGACCGGCTCGCATCCAACGTCCGGCCGGCGATCGCCGCGACCTCCGACATCGTCGCCGACCTCGGCGTGCCGATCGGCGACGTCGTCGCTTCGGCGTTGGAGACCAGCCCGGCGTATCTCGGGGTGTTCCAGTCGATCACCGCCTCGCT
>JBDHRB010000459.1:0-2561 GCA_039807355.1 Candidatus Competibacteraceae bacterium | reverse complement strand
CTTGGTAGCGGGGACTTCTCGCCGCTGTGGTCGGGCCAGAACGCCACCGGCTGCAGGGAGGTCCCTGCGGGCGAGATCACACGCGCATTGGCGGCCGGGTTTGAGCCGGTTCGTAGCTCCGGGGGTCAGGATCGGGACGGTTTGCCGCGCAGCCACCAGGCTTTGACCAATACCGCCAGCTTGCGGCTGAGGCTCTGGCGTTCGTCGGCCATCATCTCCAGAAAATCAGACAAGGCTTTGGATTTGTTGATGGTGTACAGGGTCAAGGCGGTGGACAGCGCGAACATGAACGCAAACAGCGCCAGACGATACCCCCCCGGTTCGCTAGCGGCGTCAAATACGTTCATGCCCAGAATACCGGTGGTGATGGTGCCGATCATGCCAAAAGTGGTCACCACGGTCAGGCGGATCACCGTATTGGCCTGGCGGCGCAAGCCGTCGCTATCCAGATACTGATGCATGTCGTAGACCGACTGGCGCACCTCATTGAACAGGCGCGGCGTGTCCAAATGGCGCACGCACATTTGATAAAGGTCTTTCATCTGCATCTGGTTGGTGATTTCGTGGAACCAGTAGCGATGGGTGAAGCGCAGGAAGATTTCCATGGTGTGGCGAATTTCCCGCTTGAAACGCTTCACCGACTCGACGTTGCCAATTTCCAGCCGACTGAGCGCCACCACCAGCCGGTCCGAGAGCATGAGCAGCGCGGTTTTGTGGGTGTGAGCGATCAGGAACAGCAGGAAATATTGATGGCGAAAATGGCTGAGTAAACCGCTTTCAGCGTCGGTGAAATAGCGGTCACGGGCGTTGCCGATGAAAATGAAGGCGTGGCCGCAACAAATGGTGCGCGTGTCGATCCAGTCCTGACCGTCGCGGTCTTCGCGGTAGCGGTCATAGCAATAGCGTTCTTCAAAATCTTCCAGGAAATGCGCGGAATACGGCAGGGTGCGCGAATCGCCCGGCCCGGTGGCTAATCCCAGACGCACATAATCGCCCCGGGTCAACTGGCGCAGATCATCGACCGCCAGATAGCCCATGATCGGCATCCGGTGATATTCGATCTGCCGATAGCGCAGCGGCCCTTTCCGGTCGGAAAAGTGCAGCACCATCGGCTGCAACAGATATTCCCAATGCGCGGCCAGACGCGGCGTGCGGTGCTGGCAGGCGAAGCTGAGGAATTTCTCCCGATTCTCGTAATCGGAGGCGGCCAGGGTTTCCCCATTCGGCGACAACCATTCAACCTTGCTGAAACAGCGTCCGGCCTGACCGTCCGCCTCCCAGTGCGGCGGATAGGCGCGGCCAAAGCGGAACAGCGCGTCTTGCGCCTGCTCCAGACGCAAATCCTCGGCATAAATCTCCACCACCAGAATGGCGATGTCGAGATCGAAGAAGAAATACAGATCGACATGGGCGATGTCGAACAGGATCGGCGTATCGCCCCGGTTAAAGGTGACTCTCGCCTGGGCGATGTCCTCGCGGCGGAACACCTTGATCGGCGATTCGCCGTAACCCACATCATCGCCCGCGCCGCGTCCGCTGCCTTCGCCGTAGAGGAAACGCTGCACATAGGGCAGGAAGGTGATGAACTCGGCGTAATGCCGCTCCTTAAATTCACGCGGATCGCCGGGAAACTCGTCGGTCAGCTCTACCCAGGGATTGTCCGGGGCCAGCTTCAGCAATTCCCAGTGTTGCTGGATTTGCGAACTCTGGAACGGCATCAGTTGCAGCGGCCAGAGCAGGATTTGCCGAAAATGGCTGATCTTATTGGTCTTGCTTTTTTCGCTATGGCTCACGGGACTGCCTCTCGCTCAAGCTACCGCCGGTGAACCGGACCGCAAGAGGCGGCCCGGCCCACTCCTGCTTTAAGCGGCTTCGACCACCGGAATCTTGCCGATCCGCGCCTGCCATTCCTTCGGCCCGGTCTTGTGCACGCTGGAGCCTTTGGCGTCCACCGCCACCGTCACCGGCATGTCCTGCACTTCAAATTCGTAAATCGCCTCCATGCCCAAGTCCTCGAAGGCCAGCACCCGCGCCGCCTTAATCGCCTTGGACACCAGATAGGCCGAACCGCCCACCGCCATTAAATACACCGCCTGATGATCCTTGATAGCGTCAATCGCCGCCGGGCCGCGTTCGGCCTTGCCGACCATGCCGAGCAGGCCGGTTTGCTCCAGCATTTGCCGGGTGAATTTGTCCATGCGCGTTGCGGTGGTGGGGCCAGCGGGTCCGACCACTTCATCGCGCACCGGATCGACCGGGCCGACGTAGTAAATAAAGCGGTTGGTGAAATCGACCGGCAATTTCTGTCCAGCCGTGAGCATGTCGGTCATGCGCTTGTGGGCGGCATCGCGCCCGGTGAGCAATTTGCCGTTCAGCAACAGCACATCGCCGGTTTTCCAGGTCGCCACATCGGCGCGGGTCACGGTGGCCAAATCGACCCGACGGGCGTTGGTCGGCGCGTAAGTCAGTTGCGGCCAGTCTTCCAAACGCGGCGGCTCCAGTTTGGCCGGGCCGGTGCCGTCGAGGTGGAAGAGAACATGGCGGGTGGCGGCGCAGTTCGG
>JBDHRB010000458.1:0-2562 GCA_039807355.1 Candidatus Competibacteraceae bacterium | reverse complement strand
TGTGCTGGCGCGGGTGCAGCAGGCGGCTATCGGTGAACTGCGTTATCTGCATGACGCTCATCTGGCCAAACTGCCGAGCGCGCTGGCCCAGGCTCAATTGGGCGCGGCCCTGGCTCGTTATGGCGAATTGGCCCGCGCCAAGGAAGCTTTCACCACCGCCCTGGAACGGGCCGACCGGGTCGAGACGCGCGATTACGGTACACCCTTGCGGGATCGGGCGGCACTGCTGGCGCTCCTGGCCGAAGCTGGCCTGCTGCCGGAGCGGGTCGCACCGCTGGCTGGCCAAGTCGCCGCCGATTTCAATCAGCGACGCTACTCCAGCACCCAGGAACAAGCCTGGCTGCTGTTGGCGGCGCGGGCGCTGCTTAGCCAGCCGGCCCAACTACGGTTGGCGGTCGATGGCAAGACGGTCAGCGCTGAACCGTTCTACCTGACCCCCACGACTGAACAGCTTGGGCAAGGACTGCCCGTGGTCAACCAGGGTCAACAACCGGCGTGGGCCACCATCAACCTCAGCGGTGCGCCCGCCGCCCCTCAGCCGCCCGCCTCGGCAGGGTTTAGCCTCAGCCGGCAGTATTACACCCGTGCCGGCCAACCGGTGGACCCCAGCCAAATCCGTCAGAACGATCTGCTGGTGGTGGTGATCACTGGTGAGGCGGAAGGAAGCGAAGCTCGGCAGGCGCTGGTGGTGGATTTACTGCCAGCCGGGCTGGAGATCGAAAACGCTCGCCTGGCCCACAACGCTTCGGCGACGGAAATCGCCTGGCTGCCGAAACTAAGCGAGACGCTGCACACTGAAATCCGGGATGATCGCTTCGTGGCGGCGCTCGACCTGGCTGAAGGCGGTCAGCGCGCTTTCGCCCTGGCCTATTTGGCGCGGGCGGTAACACCGGGGGTTTACCGGCAGCCAGCGGTCTTCGTCGAGGATATGTACCAGCCCTGGCGCTTTGGGCGCGGGGCGCTCGGCGTGGTCAAGATCGAATCACCCTAGCCGCTACCAGGCAGGATCAACGGGAAAACCGGGCTAGTCGTCGGCCACGCCGGTCTGGTTAAGGCGACGGCTAGCGCCCCTGGTGCGCTTCAATACAGTTTGGGCTGGCTGGGTGGGCGGGCCTTGAAGCGCTTATAAACCCATAGATATTGGGTGGGCAAGCTACGCACCGCCATCTCTATGCCCTGATTGAGCGCTGCTGCCGCCGCTGCCGCTGAGGGGGCGGCGTTCACCTCTGGGAGAGCGCGTAACTGGAGGGTGTAGCCTTGGCCGTGCGGCAGGCGCTCCGCCCAAGTCAAAAATACCGGTGCGCCAGTTTTACGCGCTAGCCGAGGAACCAGGGTCATGGTGCTGGCTGGAATCCCAAAAAACGGTGCGAACACGCTTTGGCCATCACCGACGCCGCCCATGTCCTGATCGGGCAAAATCCCCAGCACTTCCCCAGCCCGCAAGGCAGCCAGCAAGGCCCGCAAGCCCTGGGGGCTGGTGCTGACTACCCGTCCGCCCAGGCGGCCCCGACCAGCGCGGCTGAGGTCATCTCCGCCCAGGCGGCTGGGTCGGTACAAAATGGTGAGCGGATAACGACTGGAATAATACAGGCCGGCCAGTTCCCAGGCTCCTAGGTGGGGTGTGAGCAGCAACGCTCCCCGACCAGCATGGGCGGCATCAGCCAGGGCCGTCTCCTCGGTGGCTGGCCCATGCACCAGCCCCAGGACCCGCTCACCAGGCCAGCGCCACAGGGGACCAAGCTCAAACAGCAGCTTACCGGTTTCGCGCAGATTCTGGCGTAGTAGGCGGCGCTGTTCGGCAGGTGGCAGTTCGGGAAAAACCAAGGCGAGATTCCGCGCGGCGATGCGGCGCGGGGTGTTGGGAAGCCACAGCAGCAGATCACCGACTAGCGCACCCAGCGCATGCGCCAACCATAGCGGCAACAACGCGGTCAGGCGCAGCCAAAGCGCGAACGCTATGCGTCGCCCAGCCATGCTTTAGCCTTAATCGAGTTGGTCGGAGTAATCCCGCGCCAAAACCTGCTGGGCCGACTCCAGTTGCACTGCCGCCACTTGCAGCTCAATCCCATCGGCCACGATACCCAGCGGCAGTAGCGAATGGTCTGCTACCCGACAGATGATCCCCTCGGCTTGCAGGCGGCCACGGGCGATTTCCAGGGCTGGAAGGGTGTCAAACACCGCCAGCACAACCCAATCTGGAGCATTCATGGCGGCGGCGTGGGAATTGCTGGGGGAGCGGCGTCTTCCTCAAACGAGGGCGGCGTTCCCTGGCCATCATTCACCAGATTGCGCCGCATCTGTAAGTAGCTCACACGCTGAAAGGCGTAAGGATCGATCTGCTCGCCCGCCAGAGCACGTTCGATCCGCAACAGGCTGGAACGCCGATTGATGGCGTCCAGTCCCCACAAACTCCAGGATACCGGCTCGGAATCACTCAGCCAGGTTATCGGATTGGTCAGATAATCGCCCACCAGGCCGAACGAGTCGCGGACCGTACTTGGTCCCAGCAGAGGCAACACCAGGTAGGGTCCGTCGCCAATCCCCCAGTAACCCAAGGTCTGG
>JBDHRB010000457.1:0-2570 GCA_039807355.1 Candidatus Competibacteraceae bacterium | reverse complement strand
GACACAGCGCCAAAATCGCGGTCTGAATCACGCAGACGGTTTGTCGGCGACGGCGCGGCGGCAAAGGCCGGTTCAGCCAGGCCAGCCCGCAGCCCAGTCCGACAAACAGATAACGCAGCGCCCCGGACAGCAACACCCAGACCCCGGCCTTGTCGAAGCGCCAGACCAGCGCCGCCAGGATCAGAATGAAAAAGGCGTCCACCTCCATATCGAAGCGAGCGCCGAAAGGACTGTGCATTCCGCTGCGCCGCGCCAGCCAGCCGTCTATGCCGTCGAGCAGCAAGGCGACCAGCGCCAGCCCCGCCAACAGCCACCCCAGATTGGGCGGCAACGCACTCAGGCCGAGCAGACCGGCGCACAGGGCGGCGATCCCGGCGCGCAGCAGCGTCACGGTATTGGCCGGGCCAAAGCGAGTGAAGGGTTGATGCTGCGGCAGGAACCGACTCAGCGCCAGCAACAAACCGATAAAGGCCGCCAGCGCCTGGACGATCACGCTGCCGGGAAGATCAAAGGTTCGAGCGAGTAGCCCGGCGCTTCCGGCCAATAACAGCAGCGTCAGCGCGACCTGCTGCGAGGCGCTGGAGAGCAGGGCGTGATTCATCAGGCGCACCGGAATCAGGAGGTCTCCAAATCTTCAGCCTGGAGCGCCTCCAGCCGGGTCAGCACCCGATCCAGTTCGCTCAGGCCGCTGGGCAGGCTTTGATGCAGCAACCGCTCCAGCAACGGTTCAGGCAGGGACAATGTTGTTGCTTGAAGCTGATCGAGCAACGGCGTCAACGGCGTTGCGTAACGATGCCGCCAGTCACTGGCCCGTTGCCGCAGTTGTTGCGCCGCCCGGATCGCGGATTGCCCGTCGATCTGTTGGTCGAGATCCGCCCGCAAGGCGATCACTTCCTGGCCGAACTGTTGGCTGAGTTCCCGCAGGTGTTGCAGGGGTTCGGCGATGACTGCGGGCGTGCGCGGGCCAAGCAGCTCACTGGCGGTGATCAGCACGGTGAGCGGCGTCGCCAGTTCATGGATCAAAGCGCGTACCGCCGGGGTGGTCGCCATGCCGGTTTCTCCAGATTGCCTGTCTGTATCCACGAGGTCGGAAACGAGAAGATGATAACCCAATTCCCATCGGCCAAAGCCTTCTGGCTGGCCGCTCCCGGACGCGGCGAGTTGCGCAGCGAACGATTGCAGTCGCCCGGTCCGGATCAGGCGCTGGTGCGCACTCAATACACCGCGATCAGTCGCGGCAGTGAAAGCCGGGTGTTTCGCGGGGAAATTCCACCCAGCCAATATGCGGCGATGCGGGTGCCGTTCCAGCAGGGCGAATTTCCTGGGCCGGTCAAATACGGCTATTGCAATGTCGGCGTGGTGCAAGCCGGGCCGGCGGCGCTGTGCGGACAAACCGTGTTTTGTCTGTATCCGCATCAGGATTACTACGTCGTCCCGGTTGCGGCGCTGACGCGGATTCCCACCTCAATTCCTGCCGGACGGGCGGTGCTGGCCGCTAATCTGGAAACCGCGCTCAATGTCCTGTGGGATGCTGCACCGCGTTTGGGGGATCGGATTAGCGTGATCGGCGCTGGCGTAGTCGGCTGTCTGGTCGCCCGCCTGGCCGGGAAACTGCCGGGTTGCCGGGTGCAGTTGCTGGATGTAGACCCGGACAAGGCGTCGATTGCCGCATTGCTTGGCGTGCGCTTTGCCCTGCCAGAGTTGGCGGAACCGGAACAGGATGTCATCATCCATGCCAGCGGCACCCCGGCGGGACTGGCGACAGCGTTGCGTCTGGCCGGCTACGAGGCGACCGTGATTGAAGCCAGTTGGTTCGGAACGCAATCGGTTGCGCTGCCGCTCGGCGAGGATTTCCATGCCAAACGCCTGCGCATCCGCAGTTCCCAGGTCAGCGCCATTGCCTGCGCTCAACGCAGCCGCTGGAGTCATCAGCGGCGCATGGCGACCGTCATGGAACTGTTGGATGATCCGATCCTGGATGGATTGATTAGCGGCGAAAGTCCGTTCGCGGCCCTGCCGCAAACGATGGCCGAATTGAGCCGGAATCCTCCCGGCGTATTGTGTCATCGTGTTATCTACCAAGAGCCACGCTCCCAACCCGAGACCTTGCCATGTATACCGTTTGCGTCCGTGACCACTTCATGATCGCCCACAGCTTCCAGGGGGAAGTGTTCGGCCCCGCCCAGAGGCTGCATGGAGCGACCTACGTCGTCGATCTGGAACTGCGCCGTCCCGATCTCGATTCCGACGGCGTGGTGGTGGATATCGGCAGGCTCGGTGAGAATCTGCGCACCGTGCTGGCGGAATTGAATTACCGCAATTTGAACGAGGCCCGTGAGTTCGTCGGACGCAACACCACCACCGAATTTCTGGCCCGGGAAATTTTCGACCGGATCGCCGTGCGCATCGAGGATGGGCAACTGGGGCCGAATAGCGCCGGTTTAAGCTCGATGCGCGTCACCCTGCGCGAATCGCCGACCGCCTGGGCGTCTTATGAAGGTCTGCTGTCTTGAAAACCGCCTATTTCCTGATTCCCGGCGATCCGCAGCGCCGCAGCGGCGGGACGATTT
>JBDHRB010000456.1:0-2579 GCA_039807355.1 Candidatus Competibacteraceae bacterium | reverse complement strand
CGCATCAAATGTGTGGCCTTGAACCATAAAAAAGACAGCAATAAATCGCAGCAAATCAATAAAAAGATAACGCTGTTTGGAATGTGTCATACAAAAAAATACTTATGAGAGAACGTTCATCTTTCTGCCGACCGATTCAAAAGCATTAAGCGCTCTGTCGAGATCTTTTTTTGAAAGCGCCGCAGAAATCTGCACGCGCAGGCGCGCTTCGCCTTTGGGAACAACCGGGAACCACAGTCCTTTAACATACACGCCATCTTTCAATAACGCTTTGCTCATTTCCTGCGCAAGCGATGCATCGCCGAGCATTACGGGAACAATCGGGTGATCGCCTTCCAAAATGTGGAAGCCGAGCGCTTTAATTTCTTTTCTGAAGTATGCAGTGTTATCGTGCAGCCGTTTTACAATAGAGCGGTCTTTCATCAGCAAATCAAATGCCGCGATGCTTGCCATAACAACGGGAGGCGGAAGCGAATTGGAAAAAGTATACGGGCGTGCCTTCTGGCGGAGATATTCAATCAATTCTTTCTTACCGCTTACGTAACCGCCGAGCGCACCGCCGATGGCTTTCCCCAGTGTTCCGGAGAGGACGTCAACTTTTCCGTGAACTTTAAAATATTCCGGAGTTCCTCTTCCGCTTTTTCCCACCACACCAATGGCGTGGCAGTCATCAACAAATAATACGGCATTGTATTTTTGCGCCAGTGCCGCAAGCGTATCTATATGAGCCAAATCTCCTTCCATGCTGAAAACGCCGTCCGTAGCAATAATTTTAAATCGGTAGTCGGCATTGATATCGGCGTGCAGCAATTCTTCAAGATGCGTAACATCATTGTGACGGTAAATTTTTTTGTCGGTGGTTTCGGTCTTACAGAGCCGCATGCCGTCAATAATGGAAGCATGATTCAAAGCATCGGTATAGATAACATCGCGGTATGTTTCATATCCTAATTTTTCATTCAGCAGCGAAGGGAAAAAAGCATTATTGGCGGCAAATGCCGAAGAAAATAAAATTGTTGCTTCCGTGCCGACAAATTTTGAAATCTTTTTCTCCAGTTCCAAATGAATCGTCTGGGTTCCGCAAATAAACCGAACCGAAGCCATTCCGTAGCCGTATTCTTTTATCGCTTCAATTGCCGCTTTCTTAACCACCGGATGGTTCGACATGCCGAGATAATTATTCGATGCCATCATTACAACATTTTTTCCTTTAACGTTCACCGTGCCGGCTTGCGGCGAAGAAAATGCCGTTTCAAATTTGTAGGTGTTGGCATCGTGGATGCGTTGTATTTCATCAACCAAAAGATTTAAATACTTCATACGTTCTCCTTTTTACTGCAATAGAATTACTGTTTGTAATAACTGCGAAGACAATTCGAAGATTATTTTTTAATCAAGCGAATTGAAAATGAACCGTCTATTTTGTGTTTATGCGGAAATGTTTCAACATAACCGTCCGGGCTGACCAGTGTTGAAGAAATATATTTTGACGCATTATCAATTTCAAATTCCGGATGAGCAACAAGAAATTCCCGAATCACGTTGAAATTTTCTTCCGGCTCAATGGTGCAGGTGCTGTACACCAGCGTGCCGTTCGGCTTCAGAAGTGTAGCCGCATTTTCCAGAAGCATTTTCTGGCTTTGCTGCAGCATCATCATATCTTTAAATTCCCGTTTATGTTTAATATCCGGTTTTTTTGAAAGCACGCCGAAACCGGAACAGGGCACATCAACAATAATTTTGTCGACAGGTTCGCCTTGATATTCCGCTCCGTCGGCAGCAATGGTTTCCACAATTGTAATGCCGAGCCGTTCGCAGGAATTTTTTACCAAGCCGAGACGAGTCGGATATTTATCAACGGCATAAATCTTTCCCTGGTTTTTCATCATCTCGCCGAAAAATGTTGTCTTTCCTCCCGGTGCAGAACATAAATCAATCACCGTGTCGCCCGGTTTTACTTGAAGCAAATGAGCGGCAATACCGGCGCTTTCATCCTGCACGGAAAAAAAACCTTTACGAAATGTTTCCGTTTGAGAAATATTTGCCAGCGAAGAGATGGAAACAAAATTCGGAAGAATTTTTGACTGCTCGTACGAATGATTATGCAGACTTAACATTTTCAAAAAATCATCAATAGAACTTTTTAAGGTATTAATGCGAAGCGTGAGCGATGGTTTCTGATTATTTGCCTCCAGCAGTTTTTCCGTTTCGTAGAACCCGAAGCGATTTACCCAGCGGCGCACTAACCAGAGCGGATGCGAATACATGATGGCAAGATAATTCACAGGGTCATTCTGCACATCCGGATAATGAATTCCCTCTTTACTTCGAATAATATTGCGAAGCACAGCATTCACTAACCCGCCTGCCTTTTCGCCGCGAATACGCTTCATAAATTCAACGGCTTCATTTACCGCGGCGTGATCCGGAACTTTATCCAAAAATAAAATTTGATAGAGCGCCGCCCGCAGCGTGTTGCGAACAGTGATTTCCGCTTTCGAAAAATTTCCATGAAAAAATCCGTTCAGCACCCAATCCAATTTAGACTGCCACCGAAGAACACCGTGAACAATTTCCGT
>JBDHRB010000455.1:0-2580 GCA_039807355.1 Candidatus Competibacteraceae bacterium | reverse complement strand
ACCGGCCATCTGGTCCACGCCGACGAATGGTTTGGCTTCGACGACGCCTTTTACGCCGCCGCCCGGCTGTTGCGCTTGCTGGCGCGGCAAACCCGCTCCAGTCAGGAATTTTTCGCCGCTTATCCGACCGGGCTGATTACCCCGGAATTGCGCGTGGACATGGCCGAAGGCGAGCCGTTCGCTTTTATGGAACGGCTGGCGGCGCAGGCGGACTTCGGCCCGGACGCCCGGCTCATCACCCTGGATGGCTTGCGGGTAGAATTTCCCGACGGTTGGGGACTGGTGCGCGCCTCCAACACCACGCCCAGTCTGGTGTTGCGCTTTGAAGCGGACCAACCCGCCGCCATGGCCGAACTTCAGGAACGCTTTCGCCGGCAACTGTTGCGCTTGCAGGCGGATTTGGCCTTGCCCTTTTAGCGGTTGCAGATTTCTTTCTCCTCAGAGGTTGACTCTTCCTATGGCTCTCGACGCCCAGGCCGCCATGCAAGTGGCGCATGTTCTCACTGAATCCCTGCCCTACATCCGCCGCTTCGCCGGCAAAACCATGGTCATCAAGTACGGCGGGCACGCCATGGAGAACGACGAGCTGAAAAACAGCTTCGCCCGCGACGTGGTGCTGATGAAACTGGTCGGCTTCAATCCGGTGATTGTGCATGGCGGCGGGCCGCAGATCAGCCAGTTGCTCAAGCGCATCGGCAAGGAAAGCCGGTTTGTGGACGGGATGCGCGTCACCGACAGCGAGACCATGGACGTGGTGGAAATGGTGCTGGGCGGACTGGTCAACAAGGAAATTGTCAACCATGTCAATCGTAACGGCGGGCGGGCGGTGGGTTTAACCGGCAAGGACGGCGATCTGATCCACGCTCGCAAGCTGACCATCACCCGGAAAAGCCCGGAACTGGAAGCGCCGGAGATCATCGACATCGGCCATGTCGGCGAAGTGGCCAGCATCGAACCGACCATCATCAAGACCTTGATTAAAGAGGATTTCATTCCGATCATCGCCCCGATTGGCGTCGGTCAGGATGGGCAGTCCTACAACATCAACGCCGATCTGGTCGCTGGCAAAATTGCCGAGGTGTTGCACGCTGAAAAGCTGTTGCTGCTCACCGACACCACCGGAGTGCTGGACAAGCAAGGCGCTTTGTTGACCGGGCTGGATGCGCGGCGCGTGCAGGGGCTGATTGATGACGGGACGATTCACGGCGGGATGCTGCCGAAAATCGCCTGCGCGCTGGATGCGGTGCGCGCCGGGGTAAAAGCGGCGCATATCATCGACGGGCGGATTCAACACGCAGTGCTGGTGGAATTGTTCACCGACGCCGGTATCGGCACGTTGATTCGGGGGTAACGGCAAACTTTTGATCGATTCCCACACCCTTATGTGGGAACGATCACTTCAACGACGCCATGGATTTTGAAATCATCGGTGAACTTAAAGCATTTCCCCTTCTGGACTAAATCATGAACACCAGACCGCAATTTGCCGTTTGTCTGAACAACGAGGACTATAAAGCCTCCCTAGAGATCGGAAAGCTCTACCGTATTATTCCTGACGAAAAGGCTGCAACCCACGGCTATTTACGGGTCATCGACGAGAGCGGTGAAGATTACGGCTATGCCGCTGACCGATTCTTTCTGCTGGAAGTCCCTGAAAAACTTGAACAGACGTTGCTTGAAGTACTCTGACGCTCTGCCTTGATCCCCTGGATTCTGCGGGCTTGCTGGCGCTATAAATTTTTCCGACGCTTCCCCTCACCTAATCAGCAAACCGCGCCGGGCGTTTCTGCATAAATTTTTCCGACGCTTCCCCTCGCCTAATCCGCAAACCGCGCCGGGCGTTTCTGCATCGCCGCCGCCACCGCCTCGCGGGTATCGTCGGACAACAGCAGGGCGGCGTTCCAGGTAGCGACATAATCCAGCCCGTCGGCGACCCGGTGATCGCGGCCATAGTTCAGCACCTGCTTGATGCCGCGCACCGTCAACGGCGACTTGGCGGCGATGCTGGCGGCGATACTCTGCACACCCGCCCACAATTCTGCATCGTCGGCGAACACCCGGTTCACCAGTCCCATGGCCTGGGCTTCGGCGGCGTCGAACCGATGCGCGGTAAAGGCCAGCTCCCGCACCCGGCCTTCGCCGATCAAGTAGGGCAGGCGTTGCAGACTGCCGACATCGGCGACAATGGCTAAATCCGCCTCTTTCAGCGAAAACGAAGCATCCGCTGTCGCATAGCGCATATCGCAGGCGGCGATCAAATCCAGCCCGCCGCCGATGCACAAACCCTGAATCGCCGCCAGCACCGGCTTGCGGCAGGTTTCCAGCGCGGTAAACGCGGCCTGCAAATCGAGAATAATCCGCCGTAACCGCTCCTCGCGCCGCCCCGGTTTAAGTGCGCTCACCTCGTCCAGCACCTCGCCGATCAAGGTGAAATCAATCCCGGAACAGAAATGCCGACCCGCGCCGCTCAACACCGCCACTCGCGCTTCCGGCGTTTCATCCACCCAGCGAAACGCCGCGCCGATTTCCCGCCAGAGCGTTCCATCCAGGGCGTTGGCCTTGTCCGGGCGATTGAGTTCA
>JBDHRB010000454.1:0-2585 GCA_039807355.1 Candidatus Competibacteraceae bacterium | reverse complement strand
AACTCTACCAGTCAGGGCTGGAGATGAAATCTACCCGCCTAAAGGCGGGGGTTTTAACCTTACATATCGAAATAAATAAAATATCTCAGGATGATGACGCATACATTTTTTTCGTCACCACCCAACGACCAAAAACAGAAAATCCTAGTTACTTTCCCATAATTCATCTTGCTCAATTGGTTAGTGATGATACAAAAAAACTGTTATCACTGCACTCTAATAGGCTAGGTGTTAAAATAACACCTAGCCAAATATCAGAGCTTTCAGAATACATCTCTGGTTATCCACCATCTGTCTATTTCGCAGTTCAACAAGCAAAAAATTATGGAATAGATCTCTTGATGGGAGATAAACTTAAGCTTGTACAGTTTCGTACTGCATTTTTCTTAAAGCATTTAAAAAAATTTCAAATAGATGATAAACAATCTACTGTTCTTAAAATTTTAGCTATTTACTCCCCACTCCCAATTATAGTCATTTCAGAATCTTTAAATTATTCTTTAGAAGATATGTATGACATTTTATATAAATTTATCGATTTATCATTAATAGTCCTCACTGAAGAAGGAAATTACGCAATTGCTGCGCCAATCATTAGTGCAGTTCATAATGTTTTTAATTATCCGTCAAACGAAGAACACTCTAATGTTACCAAATCGTTAATGTCGTATTTAGATAAGAATAATGATGAAAAGCGTTTAGAGCTTTCGCGTGTACTATACCGAGCAGCTACATTTAGCAATAATATTCATGCAAAATCAATGTCTGTGCATCTTGCAAGTGATTTAATTCGATTGACTGAAAGTTTTTATCACGATAGAAGATACAAAGAATCCATAAAATGTGGATATGAATCTTTAGAATTACGGCCAGAAAATACCACAGCAAGAAGTTATTTAATTAGATCACTAATACAAGAAGAACAATGGGAATCAGCATATAATCAGTTGGAAATTCTTAAAAAATATGACCGCTTACGTGAGATTTATTTTCTTAAAGGTTTTCTTGAACGCAAGAAAGGTAACCTAATAGAAGCAACAAAATTCTTTGAAGAATCAGAGCACCAAGGCAAGAAAGGTGCTGCATTAGATCGAGAATTAGCTAACTGTTATTTACTGATTGGAAAATTTGATGAAGCTAAAAAATATATTGAAGAAGCTGTAAAAAAACACGGAGATAATCCATTTCTCATAGATTTGTTAGCGCAAATTGCCATAAAGGTTGGAGATCAAGATTTAGCTAATGAAGCACTAGATCGCTTAGAATTTATTGATAATCCATCAAGATATTATCATAGGCGATCAACTGCAGAACTATCTTTCGGACTATATGAAAAAGCAAGAGCTTCTGCGCTTAATGCAATTAATATTGAAAAAAGACCATCTTTTGAGTTCATTGTTCAACTAGCACAGTGCGAAATTAAACTTGGAAACATTAATGAAGCTGAAGAAGCTATAAATAAGCTTGATTCCGAATTTCGACATATACGTCATGATATAAGGATTGGATTACGGTGTAGGATAGAATTAATGAAAGCTAGATATTCAGAAGTTCTTAATTTATGTGAGCGGCTTAGAGATAAAGAAGGTTTTCATTATAAAGATATTAAGCTAAACGCTCTACGTGGGGAACTACAAAGCCCCTCTCTCTCTGATGAGTTACGTTCTAAATATTATTTGGAATCTGAAAAAATTAATAATGAATTAAATCATCATTCTTATTCGCATAACTATTGGTACTAGTACTAATTATTAAACAAGAAAACTCAAGTGCTTACATCATAGAGTTACCAGTAACTGAGAATACATCAGTATGATACCATAAGTTAGTCGGTATTTATATTCATTATTTTCAAATAGTTATTATTGTAAAATCGATCAAGCTTTCGACAAAGTACTTATATATAATTAACCATTGGTGCTAGTTTGTTTATGGCAAGAAAATTCAAGTACTTACGAGACTCACGTTGATGGTGCCAAGCGGTCAGTCCTCATTAAAATCAATGGCTTAACGAATAAAACTAGCACCATTGGTTAATTAGAACTTTATCTTAGAGAACTCCACAATACTACATATAATTATTATTTAGTGAGAGTAACTGTTTAATAGTGTAAAAATGAATGTCTTAATAAATAAAATACCACCAATATTTTAATACCCTCTAAGAATTACCACCGGCAATCCATCCTTTCCCGCCCACGGCGCTTTCCAATCCTTTTGGCCTTTTCCCTGATTGGTGGAAGCGTAGGCGCACAACCGCCCGCCGCAGTCCGTCAGTTCGATCTTCCCGCCGCGTCGGTCCAGTTCTTCGAGCCGCGCCTCGCGTTGGGCGATCTCCGCGTTGAGCTGCTCCAGTTCCGCGCTCCGCCACGACACCAGCGTCGAGGCGGCCAGCCACGCACCGAAAATGAGGATCAGGACGGCGGCCAGCGCCGCGCCGCCGGCGATGGCACCCCATTTCCATCGGAAGGTCTTCACGGCCCGTTGCAGGCGGTGTTCGATGGCGTCGGCAGACTTGGTGACCTCGGCTAATGTGCGAAGCAAGGGCTGTCCGGCATCCTTGAAAGTCCGTTCCGCCTGTTGGG
>JBDHRB010000453.1:0-2587 GCA_039807355.1 Candidatus Competibacteraceae bacterium | reverse complement strand
ATCTCGGAGTTCCGACAGCTTCATTACACGCCCGGAATGATTCGATTGCTTGAATCCAAGCCAGATACCGAAAGCAGCAACGGCAACGGTAACGGCAACGGCGAGAGTAGCAACGGCAACGGTAAGAAGAAGTAACCGTCATCGCGCCACGGACGGCGCATCTTGGAGAATCACTATGAACAACCACGACTATCAGGATTTACCCGCCATTTCCTCGCACTGGCTGATTGCGATGCTCGACAGTCCCGCCGCGTGTTGGCGGAAATACCTCGACCCGCAACGGCCCGCGCCGGAACAGACCGCCGCGCTCCAACTGGGGACCCTCGTTCACTGTCTGGCGCTGACGCCGAAGCAGTTTGAACGGGAGTTCGCTGTTATGAATTGCGAGCGACGCACTAAAGCCGACCGCGCCCGCTGGGATTGGATCAAGGCGCAAGGCTTGACCCCGATCAAGTCCGCCGAACTGGACAAGGCCCGCGCCATCGTCGCCGCCCTGCAAGCCAGCCCGGAAGCCCGGAAGTTGCTACATCACGGCAAGAAAGAGCGAACCATTATCCAGCCACGCCAACCCGGCTTGCTCCCACTCAAGGCTCGGCTGGATATCCACAACGAAAGCAAGCGGCAGATTGTGGAACTCAAGACCACTTGGAACCTTGCCGCCGTCCAAGCAACGATGGAACGCTACCGCTATCCGCTGTCTGCCGCGTTCTATCAGGATTTGGTGAAAGGTCAGAGCGTGATTTTTATGTTCGTGCAGACCACGCCACCGCATGACGTGCAGGTGATCCCGATGGAACGCCATCAACTTCAATCTGGGCGCGAACAGTGGCAAACCACCTTGGTGCGCTTTGATGAGTGTTGGGCGGCGAACCAATGGCCCGAAGCTGAACCGGTCACCACCTTGGACAATGACCCGCTGCTGATGAATTTCATCCCGGTGAAAGCAGCAGCACGGCCACAATTTGAATTGCCAGTGGGAGAACTGGCGCTGTAATCAATGCCTACCGCGCCAAGGATAGCGCGGCGGCACAGCCGCCGCGCCGCCCGACAGGGCGGCGATACTGGCGACCAGCAGCGGGAGCGCCGGCAACGCCGGCGCAACAGACCCCGCCGCCTTGTCGCCGGGCGACGGGCAGCGCGACAACATGCGGCGGCAGCGGGGGGGGTGCCCGCCGTCATTGCGGATGTGTCGGAATACGCGCCTTGGCTAATCAGTGCATCTTGCGATGGAGTGCTTCCGGTTGACCCTGAGCGCCTTCAATCGCGTCGATGAGGGAGGCGATCCGGTAGGCCACATCCAGCGCGGTGGCCTCACCCGTCAGCAGGTGATCGCACAGCGCCCGCAACACGGTAGGCAGGTTGCCGAGCAGTTGTTCGCCGGTGGGGTAGATTTCACCTTGGCGGTGGCTGCGAACCAGCAAAATCAGCCGGTCCGTCGTCGCCATCTCCGGGTCCAAGTCATCAAGGGTGGGGCGTGGCAAATCAGGGTAGGGTTTGTCGGTCATTACGGATAATCGGATCGTTAGGCCGTTTGACTTTAAGTAAATACGATTCTACGATGAATCGTGAAATTACAAATACGGAAATCCGATGATTCTGGCGTTCCTCAATCAGAAGGGCGGTGTAGGCAAAACCACCTTGGCCGTACACGTCGCGGCGGCGCTGGCCCGGAAGGGCGCACGGGTGCTGCTGATTGACGCTGACCCACAGGGTAGCGCCCTGGACTGGGCGGCGTGTCGAACCGCCGATCCGCTGTTTCCGGTTATTGGCCTGCCCAAGCCGAAACTGCACAAGGAAGTCCCAGCCCACATTCCGCATTACGACCATATTCTGATCGACGGCCCGCCACGGGTAAATGAGCTGGCCCGGTCGGCGATCATGGCGGCAGATTGGGTAATCATCCCGGTTCAGCCTTCCCCTTACGATGTCTGGGCGGCCAAGGACATTGTGGATTTGATTCACGAGGCCACAGCTTACCGGGAAACCATTAAAAGCGTATTTGTAATTAATCGCAGAATCGTAAATACAGCGATAGGCCGGGACGTGGCTGAGGCCCTCGCGGGCTATGACATCCCGGTATTGACGACCTATATCGGGCAGCGGGTAGCGTTTGCCGAAAGCGCAGCAACCGGCGGTACGGTGTTGGAAGACGATCCTGCCAGCCCGGCGAGCCGGGAGATCATGGCCCTCACTGATGAACTGTTAGCGCGAATGACGCAGTAAGAGGCAGTAGCATGAACAAGAAAGTATCCTTCGGTGTTAAACCAGGTGCGACGCGAACCGACACCGCGAAAGCGGATGACTGGGTGAACAACCGTGACGCTGAAACCATGAAGCGGCTAACCATCGACTTGCCGGCCAGCCTGCACGCCCGCATCAAGAGCCAGTGCGCTATTCGAGGGGTGAAGATGGCGGATGAAGTCCGGGAACTGCTGGAACACCACTTTCAGCCGTCGTAAATGCGATTATCAGTAAAATTACATTTCAGCAAATATCCAATATGAAATCCGTTAATGAAAATAAATCATTAACAATCAATTTATTGAGATTATACATCTCCACATTAAGAACCCTACCGATGCAATGG
>JBDHRB010000452.1:0-2592 GCA_039807355.1 Candidatus Competibacteraceae bacterium | reverse complement strand
CTTCGTCTATGCGGGTCAGGTCTTTACCGAGCGGGATCGACTCTGGGAGCGGCGCACCTGGCTGATCGGGCGCAATGCGGGACGACAGGCGTTATTGCTCGATTTCATGCACGGCCAGCGCAGCTTTGCCGCGCCCTTGGCGGTGGG
Source organism: Candidatus Competibacteraceae bacterium (assembly GCA_039807355.1). Classification (GTDB taxonomy): domain Bacteria; phylum Pseudomonadota; class Gammaproteobacteria; order Competibacterales; family Competibacteraceae; genus UBA2383. The sequence goes on along the minus strand of JBDHRB010000452.1, from coordinate 2,445 downwards.
AAGCGGTTTTCGCGCAGAGCTGGCCTTCTATCCTTCGGCGTATCCGTTGCGGGCGCTGCTGGCGAATCCGCCGGAATCCACCCAGCCGGTGCGCGAACCGCTGGCCGCGCTGCCCGACTTTAACGCGGCGCTGGCCGCTCGCGCCGAGGCGCTGGCCGCCAATCCCTGGCTGTTGACCTATCCGTTTGCGGTGGAGAAGGTCATTCCCTTGCGGCGTCCGGGCGGGTGGCGGTTGCGCGACGCTCAAGGCGCAGAACTGCCGCTGACCGTGACTGAATCGGATGCCTGGGAGTTGCTGGCGCTTTCCGGCGGTCATCCGGTAGCGGTGTTTGGCGAATGGAGCGATAACCAACTCCGGGCGCTGGGGGTCTGGACCAATGGCTTTCACGGTCTGGGCGGCGCGGAACGTTAGCCGGCTGGCGAGAGGTAGATTTTCATGAATCAGTGGAGCGACTTGACGGCGGCGGCGCTGCTGGGAACCGGACGCAGCGCGGTATCCGCTTCCCTGCCGGGGCGGTTGGATGAATTGCTGGCGACCGATGCGCCGGCGGAGGAAGGTTTGTTGCGTGCGGCGGGCATTCTGGCGACCGCGCAACTGGCGGCGTTGACCGTGAATCCATCGGCGGAAGCGGCGCCAGCGCCGGCGTTGCCGGAAACCGCCAGGCCGGTAACCGAGCCGGAAGGCGTCGCGTTACTGGCCCGAATCATTGAAAAAGGGCAAACCTCGTTGTTGGCGGAAGCCTGTCGCTTGCTGGCTGGCCGTGGACGCTGCCTGCCGCCGCGTGTGCTGCCCCGGGTTTTGGAACTGGGTCGCCAATCCACCGCATTGCGCGAGCCGCTGCGCCAGGCATTGGGTCAGCGCGGCGCGTGGCTGGCGGTGCAGAATCCTGACTGGAAATTCGCTGCCCTGGCTAATGTTGATCTCGATGAACCGCGAATTTGGGATGAAGGCGATGCGCGCCAGCGAGCGGCTTATTTGCGCCGATTGCGCCTCAGCGATCCCGCCGAGGCGCGGCGCTTGCTCGAAGCGGCGTTTGCCGGAGAAACAGCGCGGGATCGGGCGTTGCTGCTGCCGGCGTTAGCGGAAAATCTGGGTGCGGAGGATGAAGCGTTTTTGGCCGCGACCCTGGCCGGCGACCGCAGCAAAGAGGTGCGTGGGTTAGCCGCCGGGCTGTTGTCGCGCTTGCCGGAGAGCGCGTTCGCCCAGCGCATGATCGCCCGGTTGGACGCCTGCATTCGCCAGGAACGCAAGCGAGCGCGTCTGCTGACGGTGATCGAGCCGCCGCTGGCTTTTCCAGCGGACTGGAAAGCCGACGCTTTGGAAGAACCGCCGCCGGCTCAGGCGAAATTCGGCGAACGGGCCTGGTGGTTGCTGCAACTGGTCAGCTATGCGCCGCTGAGGTGGTGGCCGGGGAAACTGCAACTGGAGCCGGACGGAGTGTTGGCGCTGGCGGCGAAAAGCGAGTGGAAGTCCGCGTTGCTGGCCGGGTTGCGCACTGCGCTCAGTCGTCAACCGGGACATTCGGATTGGACGGCGGCGCTGCTCAAGCATGGCGGTTTTTCCCATCAGCAAGCAGTTCAATTGGCGCTAACGCTGACTCCGACGGAAGCGGACGCCGCGTTACAACAGATTCTGGCCGAGACCGATGATGCGGGTCTGGCAGCACAGATCATTGAATCGGCTGATTTTCCCTGGAGCGTGGCGCTGTGGCGGATCGCCCAACAGAAATTACCGCGCTGGCTGGCTGCCCACGACTGGCGATTGCGTACCGCGTTATCACAACTGGCCTGCCGCATTCCGCCGTCGGCGCTGGGTGAAGACCCGGTTTGGCCGGAAGCGCCGTTGTTCGCCGATGCGCTCGCTGAATGCGCAGCGATTCTGGAACAACGGCGGGCGTTGCATCAGCAGTTTCAGGCTCTGGGGGGTTGATGCGTCGTAAGGGCGCTCCCCCCCTTTGAAAAAGGGGGGTCAGGGAGGATTTCGTTATTGGATGGAAACCACAACTCGTCGAGGAGCGCTATATTAGTGAGTCTATTTTTGAACGGATCAAACTATGCCTGATTCCAGTCGGTATACAGGAATCGCTCAATATCCAGTAATCGCACCGGGTAATCCTTCAAGAATTGGGCGAGGCATCGCTGGTCGTAGAGTTCAACGTGATTATTTTCCGCATGGCGTTGAGCCGTCGCGTTGAAAAATTGATTGGTCACGCACGACTTTTTGAATTGCACATCCGGGTGGCGACGTTCATAGGTGGCGGCGCCCGCCACCACGTCTTTAATTGCATCCCAGCCAAGATGGGCGTTTTCAATGGAAGAGGTTTTGCACTGGATCAATTCGCCGTGTGGACGATGCAGGGCTACAACATCAACGCCGTGGTCGCCACGGGCGAGGGCATTGACTTCAACTTCGTGCCGACCGCCGAGGGCGTCTACGCCGTCGAG
>JBDHRB010000451.1:0-2594 GCA_039807355.1 Candidatus Competibacteraceae bacterium | reverse complement strand
TCAGGCCGGAAACAATTTCAATTTTCGCCTCACCGGCGACCCCCGTTTCAATAGATTGGCGATGTAACCGCCCGTCGCGCACCGTCCACACCTGACCCTTCACCACTGCGGTTGCAGGAACCAGCAAGGCATTTTCCCGTTGCTCGATGATGATGTTGATTTCAGCGGTCATGCCGATCCGCAGCGGAATCTCGTCATCGGCGAAGCGAATGCGCACCCGGTAACTGCGCGTGACCGGATTGCCTTTCGGAGTAATGTCCTCAACCTGTCCCTTCAGCACCCGTTCCGGCAAGGCCGGAGCGCGAATCAACACCGGCTGTCCTGGCTGGACGTGCAGAATGTCTTCCTCATCCACCTCCGCCTCGATGCGCAGCGGCGCACAGCAGGAAAAGTAGAACACCGGCTGATTGGCCGGAATCAACTGGCCGACTTCGCCGTCGCGTTGCAGGATTTGTCCGTCTGCCGGGGCGTTCAGGGTCATGTAAGAGCGCAGAGTTTGCGCCCGCGCCAGCGCGGCTTCCGCGGCTTGCCACTCGGAGCGCGAGCGATCCCGTTCCAGCACCGTGCCCAATCCCCGATCCAGCAGCGCCTGGGCGCGATCCAGTTGGGTCTTGGCGAAACGGCTGCGCGCTTCCAGTTCATCCACTGATGTGCGCAAGTCCTGGTCTTCCAGCCGGGCCAGAATTTGCCCCTGACGAACCGATTGACCTTCATCGACCGGTAACTCAAGCAAGCGTCCGGCGCTGCGCGGGGCGATGGGCAGCATCACGGTCGGCTCGACTGCGCCAGTGGCGTAAATCGCCCGTACTGCCGGGCCTCGCATCGGATGGGCGGTTTCTAGGGTGATTGGGCCAAACAGCCGCCAGGCTAAAAAGCCGCCCGCGCCGATTAAGGCCAGCGCCAGTATCGTCCAAAATAATCCATGTCGTTTCATGGAAACAGGATAACCAGTCTATCGGCCCTCGCGCATGAACCGGGAAGCTGCGAAGATTTTGGCATCATCCACTATGCTATGCGCGGATTGAGAATGGATGGACTCCAGAATGAACGACGCTGATTCCCAGCCGTTATCGCAACTGCTGGCCGCCCGCGAACTGCGCGAATGCGTCGGTTGCGGCGCGAAATTCGTTGGGCGGAACTGGCATACCCACTGCCACGCTTGTTACCGCGCAATTAAATCGGACCCGGACGCGCCGCGCCGCGATCCAGACGCGGAATTGCGTTTGCTCAGGGTCGAGCTGGAGCTAATCCGGCGGGAATTGAGCGAGGAACGCCAGGCCAGTTGCGCGGTCGCCGAACGCTTGGCGACGCTGGAGCGCGCCTGCATCGATCTGAAAGCCGAGCGTGATTTGTGGATGGATCGCTACTACAAGGCGCTGGCGCTGCGTCCCTCGAAACGCCCGGCGATTCCGCCGCCGATCCTGCGGCGCTTGCTTTGGCTGTGTCATCCCGACCGGCATGGCGACAGCGAGGCGGCGACTACAGCGACCGCCTGGCTGTTGACCCAGCGCACCCGCTAACCGCTGACCAAGCCCGGTTGCCAGCCGCTCCAAGTTAAATCTTTCGCGCAAATGAGGTGAGCGCCCGATGGGTCAGGCGATACAGTTGCGCCGGGCGATGCGCTCCGGTGCGAAACTGGCCGGGAATCGCTTCAATAATGTCCTGCTCCAGAATTTTGTGCCGGAATGAGGCTTTGTCGAGCCGGGCGCCCTGGGTTTGTTGATAGATGCCGTGCAGCTCGTTCAGGGTGAACGTTTCTGGCAGCAGGAACGCCGGCAGCGACGAGTAAGTGGCCTTGCTGCGCAGCCGTTCAATCGCCGTAGCGACGATCTGATCGTGGTCAAACGGCAGTTGCGGTAACTGCTCTACCGGAAAAGTTTCCGCAACCTGGCTGTGATCGAACAGGGCGGCGGGAACCAGCGCGTAATAAGCGACACTCAGCGACCAGCCCCGTACATCCCGGTTCTTCCCGGAAAAAGTGTAAAGCTGCTCCAAATAGGGTGCGTCAAAGCCAAGTTTGGCGCGGATCACCCGCCGGGCGGCGTCCTCGGTATCCGTGTCTTCCTGGACATGGACAAATCCGCCGGGCAGCGCCAACCGCCCCTGTTCCGGCGGCTCTTGACGCTGCGCCAGAATCAAGCACAGGCGCTCGTCGAGAATGGTGAACAGTGCGGTGTCCACCATGACCAACGCTTGCGGAAAATCAGCAGTCACAGGCGCTCTCCTTAAATTTTGTTGTTGTTCAGTGTTATAAGAAAATAACAATCATTTTATAGAAAAACCGGGGGTGCGTCAGGAAGATTTTTATTACATTGGGTAAACCCCCGGCTCTGCCGGGGAGACAGTAAAAGTTTGACAGTTCCGGGAGTCCCCCAAGAGACTCCACGTCGTGAGCCGCCAAAGCACACGATGAGGAGAATCTTGATGGACGGACCAGGGAGCCTAAGCCACTCGACTTGGGAGTGCAAATACCATGTTGTGTTTATCCCAAAGTGTCGTCGTCGGACGCTCTATGAGCAACTAAGACGACCCTTAGGAGAAGTGTTTCACCGCTTGGCTCGGCAGAAAGAGAGCGAGATTGAGGAAGGTCATTT
>JBDHRB010000450.1:0-2595 GCA_039807355.1 Candidatus Competibacteraceae bacterium | reverse complement strand
CTGCCATCGCCACCTTCGGCAGCTACGAAGAAAAGGCCGCGCTGTGCAAACGGCCGGAAGAAGTCGATGGCGCGGCTGCATTCACTGGTATTGGAGGCGGAGCCGAACTCGCGGTTCGAGGCCGTCGAGGCGTCGATCGGCGCCGTCGTCCAGATCGCGGTCAAGAACGGGCGGCGGTGCATCGACGACATTTGGCTGAACCCGAACGCCCTTTGATGAGCATTCCGCCGCTCCTCTCGCTCCATCGCATGGAAATGCCGGACCGCGTGGCTGTGGGGCTTTTCGACACCTGAAGCTTGACCCTATGGTCACGACCGCCCAGATATTAGTTAGTGATCAATCGCTAACTATGAGGCAGAAGTGCGCGTCCGTAAGTCCGCAGAAGCCCGCAAGTCCGAAATCGTCAACGCCACTTTGCGCCTTGCCGACACCCTCGGCCCGGAGCGGCTGACGACCGAGACCATTGCCGATGCCGTGGGCCTGACCCAGCCAGGGATATTTCGCCACTTCCCAAAGAAACAGGATCTATGGGAAGCGGTCGCGGCGCGTGTCGGCGTGATGATGGAGGCGAACTGGACGAAGGCGCAGGATCCCAGGGCCGGACCCATCGACCAGATTCGCGCTCTGGTCGCTGCACAATTGCGGCTGATCCAGTCAACACCGGCGATCCCGGCAATCCTGTTCTCGCGGGAACTGCACACCAAGAACAAGGGGCTTCGGGAAGCCTTCTTTGGGCTACTGAGCCGTCTCCACCAGCTCATCGCCGATCTGGCGGCGCGTTCAAGAGACGCAGGCCAGTTGCGCCGCGATATCGACCCGGACGATGTGGCCTTTCTTGTTGTCGGCCTTGTGCAGGGTCTTGCCGTGAGATGGTCGATCAGCGGCCGCGGCTTCGATCTGGCCCGCGAAGGCAGCCGTCTTCTGGAAACGCAGTTGAGCGGGTTCGCCGGCGGAGATTCAGCGCCGCCGCTCAAGGGGTCACGGACATGAAAAAGCGGATTGTCCCGTATCTCCTGACGCTGTTGGGGTTAGGCGCGGCGGGACTGAGCGTCTTCGCGTTCATCTTCATGCGCCCATTGACGGTCGAAGTCGCGCGGCCGAGCGAAAACGTGCCGGTGAAGGTCTTTGGTCTCGGCACCGTGGAGGCGCGCATTCTATCGAAAATCGGCTTCGAGGTCGGAGCGGCTCTCGTCGAGCTTACTGCCGATCAGGGTGATCGGGTGAAGGAAGGCGAGGTTCTGGCGCGCCTGCACAGCGCCGATCAGAAAGCGCGTGTCGCCAAGGCAAAGGCCGGGGTCGCGAACGCCGAAGCGGTAATGCGGATGGCGGAGGCCGCCGTGGACAAGGCCCGCGCGGTCCTCGCCCAGAAGAGACAGACGAATAAGCGCAAACAAGCGCTGGTCGCACGGCAAGCGGTCTCGATCGAAGCGGCGGATGAAGCGCGGATGGAAGAAGACGTCGCCACCGCCGAGTTGGCAGTGGCGATCAGCGATGTCGAGGTCGCCAAGGCGGCGCGCGAAGACGCCAGGGCGCAATACGACTACGAGAAGGTTCTTCTCGACCACTACATCCTGAAAGCGCCCTATGACGCGATTGTTGTGGAGCGTCACAAAGAGCTTGGCTCCGTCCTCAGCCCCGGCGAGCCGCTGTTCACCCTGGTGGCTCCGCAAACCGTCTGGACGCTGGGCTACGTCGATGAAGCGCGCGCGGGCGGCCTGCGCATCGGCCAGTCCGCCGAGGTCCGCCTTCGCTCCCTGCCCCGGCGGATGTTGCATGGGCACGTGACCCGCATTGACATCGAAAGCGACCGGGTGAGCGAAGAACGCCGGGTCTATATCGCCTACGACCAAGTCCCCGAAAGCTTCCACCTTGGCGAACAGGCCGAGGTCTTCATCACGACAACCGTGCTGGGTCAGGCGCTGCTGGTGCCCGAAACGGCGGTCGAAAGCTTCAACGGAACCCGCGGGACGGTTTGGACGCTCGAGGATCGCGAGCTGCGCCGCCGTGAGGTCGTGTTCGGACACAGGACGCTTGATACCCGTCTCGAAATCATCGGCGGCCTGCCGAACGGCGCGCGCGTCGTCAGTGTCCCGCGTTCGGGATTGCGGGAAGGCCGCGCGGCGCAGGTCGCGGAGGAAAGCGCGTCATGAACCTGGCGTACCGCGATATCCGCCACAATCTCGGCCGCTTCCTGCTCACCTGCCTCGGCCTCAGCCTGCTGCTGGGCGTGGTCCTGTCGATGATCGGAATCTACCGGGGGCTGGTCGAAGACGCGCTGACCTTGGTCCGCACTCCCGGCATCGATGTCTGGGTGGTGGAATCGGACACCCGCGGGCCGTTCGCCGAGTCTTCGCGTATTCCGGGCGACACGCGCGAGGCGATTGCCCGGCTCTGGGGCGTGAGCGCAGCCGGCAGCGTCACCTATCAGTCCGTCGAAACGCTTCGCGGCGGAGGAGGGAAGCTCAGGCTTTATGTCGTCGGCTACGAACCCGGCCGCCCCGGCGGGCCTGAACGGATCGTTACCGGGCGGAGCATTGGCCGAAGTCACTACGAGCTGGTAGCGGACCGGCGCACCGGCTTGCCCCTTGGGGAGCG
>JBDHRB010000449.1:0-2595 GCA_039807355.1 Candidatus Competibacteraceae bacterium | reverse complement strand
CCCCTTCGCGCCAGTCGGGACGGTCGTCGTTGGCGGCGATGAAAAACGCGCTCAGCAGCGGGATGAGCAGCGCCAGCAGTAGGGTAGCTTCGGAAGTCAAAGGAATCAGCCCGCGACAGCCAAGCCAGAAAATGGATGTCTGTTCACGACTGTAACGCTGGCTGGCGCTTTGCCCCGGAATGCTCCGTCGATTCTGGCTTCGGCTTCGAGAAGAAAGCGATGATTTCCGCAGGCGACTTCCCGGCCAAAACGGCTGCCTGTTCATCGCGGATTTTGCGGAAAAAATCGACGGTGTGAAATTCAGTCTTCTGATCCATGGCTGATGACCTCGCGTGGAGAATAGATGGCCAAAGGTTTGTAGCCCTGTTCGAGATTGACGGCGTTAAACAATCGTATCTTGTCGAGCCTGACAATATGCTTGAAATTCCAGCTCACCAGTACATCGACCTCAGCGATAGTAGCCAAGGCGATGTGCAACATATCGTTCATGAACCGCTGGCCGAGAACGCTATGCGCAATATAGTGCTGCACGAGCGACACTGCATCCTCATCAACCCGAATGATCTGTGCCGGTAATGACAACAGTTCCGTGTGGAGATTTTTGACAAAATCCGGGGCCGGAAGGACCTCGGCAGCCGTAACATCGGAAAGGACGGCGCGGTAACGCCCTTTGCGGAAATCCTCGATCAGGGCGCTTGACCATTCCGCGAACTCGGAATCAAAACAGCCGCCGATAACGGAAGTATCGACATAAATTCGCAGCTTTTTCATTGGCCCACCCCCAGCAGCATCTCCGCCGCGTGGCGGGCCACCCCCGCGTTCAGCGACGGGTCCAGCCCGAAATAGAGATTGGCCAGGGCCAGCGCCCAGGTGGGAATCAACAGCGCCAGCGGCGCCTCGCGCACCGCCTGCCCTTCCGGCACCGGCTTGAAGTAGGCGACTTCCACCACCCGCCAGATGTAGATCACCGCCAGCAGCGAGGTGACCAGCACCAGCACCGCCACCGGCCACCAGCCTTTTTCCATGGCGCCCACGATCAGATACCACTTGCTGACGAAACCCGCCGTCAGCGGCACCCCGATCAGGCTCAGGCCGCCGATCACGAAAGCGCCCATGGTCCACGGCATGACGCGGCCCACGCCCGCCATCCGGTCGAGTCGGGCGGCCCCGACCCGGAACGATACGCAGCCGAGCGCCATGAACAGCGCGCCTTTCATCAGGGCATGGTTGAACAGATGGACGATGCCCGCGGTCAGGCCGGTCACCGACACCAGGCTGATGCCCAGGATCATGTAGCCGATCTGGGCGACGCTGGAGTAGGCCAGCATCCGCTTGACGTTGCTTTGAAAAATCGCCACCACGGACGCGCTGAAGATCCCCACCAGGGCCAACGGCAGCAGGATTTTGTCCAACTGCATGGTTTCAAATGAAAATTTGGCCCCGAAAATGGTGAAGAAAAACCGCAGCAGCACGTAGACCGCCACCTTGGTGGCCGTGGCCGCCAGCAAGGCCGTGACCACCGAGGGCGCGTAGGCGTAGGCGTTGGGCAGCCAGAGGTGGAGCGGAAACAGCGCCAGCTTGAGGCTGACGCCGATGGTCAGAAACGCGAAGGCGGCGCGCACGGTGCGGGTGTCGGCCACCGCCGGAATGCGCGCCGCCAGATCCGCCATGTTGAGGGTCCCGGTCATCACGTACAGCAGGCCGATGCCGATCAGGATGAAGGTAGCGCCGATAGTACCCATGATCAGGTACTGATAAGAGGCGGTCAGCGCGCGGCGGTCGCGGCCGATGCTGATCAGCACGTAACTGGACAGCGACGAGATTTCCAGAAACACGAACACGTTGAAGGCGTCGCCGGTGATCGTGATTCCCAGCAACCCGGTCAGACACAGCAGGTACGCGGTGTAGAACCAGGATTGCTTGCTCTCGGGCAGGCGGATGCGGCGTTCGACGATGATTCGTCCGAACGACATCACGACCGCCCCGATGGTCGCCACGATCAGCAGCACGTAGGCATTGAGCACGTCCACCCGGTATTCGATGCCCCAGGGCACGGGCCAGCCGCCCATCAGGTAGGAAATCGGACCATGCGCCAACACCTGATCCAGCAGCAGGACGGCGATGAGAAACGCCAGCCAGCTCGCTGCCATGGCCGCCAGCCAGACCGCGCGGCCAGCCGGCAGCAGCGCGCACAGCGGCGCCGAGACCAGAGGAATGATGACCTGTAGCGCGGGCAGATGAGCGATCACAGGGCGTCTTCCTGGTCCTGGGCGTGAATTTCGTCTTCCTCGATAGTGCCGTAGGCCTCGTGGATGCGCACCACCAGCGCCAGGCCGAGTGACGTGGTGGCGATGCCGACCACGATGGCGGTCAGGATCAGCACGTGCGGCAGGGGGTTGCTATACACCACCGCCTTGTCGATGACGATGGGCGCGGTGCCACCGATGATCTTGCCCATGCTGATGTAGAGGATGAACACCGAGGTCTGAAAGATGTTCAGGCCCACCAGCTTCTTCACCAGGTTGCCGCTCGAAATGACCACGTAAAACCCGCACATCATCAAGATGATGAAGATCCAGTAATTGTAAAGGCCCA
>JBDHRB010000448.1:0-2596 GCA_039807355.1 Candidatus Competibacteraceae bacterium | reverse complement strand
CAGGCGAATTCCGGCTGGACGGCGGCGCAGGTCGATGATCTGGTGTTTTACATCGCCTTGGGGGTGATTCTCGGCGGGCGGATCGGCTATCTGCTGTTCTACAGTTTCGGCCACTTTCTGCGCGATCCACTGCTGCTGTTCCGGGTTTGGGAAGGCGGCATGTCGTTTCATGGCGGCTTTCTCGGCGTATTACTGGCGATGGCGTTGTTCGCCCGCAAATATCAACAACCGTTCTGGACAACCGTCGATTTCATCGCCCCGCTGATTGCGCCGGGCCTGCTGTTCGGGCGCATCGGCAATTTCATCAACGGCGAATTGTGGGGGCGGGTGACCGATTTGCCTTGGGGGATGATCTTCAGCCAGACCGGCGATCAATTACCGCGTCATCCTTCGCAGCTCTATCAAGCCGCGCTGGAAGGCGTGGCGTTATTCCTGATCGTCTGGCTGTTTTCCGCCAAGCCGCGCCCGACCATGGCGGTATCCGGGGTATTCGCCTTGAGTTATGGCGTGTTCCGGTTTCTCGTCGAATTCGTCCGCCAGCCTGATCCGCAACTCGGCTATCTGGCATTCGGTTGGCTGACCATGGGTCAGGTGTTGTCCCTGCCGCTGATTGCTGTCGGGGTAATTTTGCTGATGCTGGCCTATCGGCGGCCCGCCGCCTGACGCCGCATCAAGCGCCTTTGATCGGCTCCCAACCGGCCAGGGCTTCGGCGCGGCTGGCGGCGAAGTCGATGATCGGCGCGGGATAGTCGAGTTGGGCCGCCAGCGTCCACGGCTGATGAATCACGGAAGCCGGCACGCTCGCCAGCTCAGGAATCCAGCGCCGGATATAGGTTCCCTGTGGATCGAACTTCGCGCCCTGAAGCATCGGGTTGAACACGCGGAAATAGGGCGCGGCATCGACGCCGCAACCGGCAGTCCATTGCCAGCCCAGCGTGTTGTTGGCCAGATCGGCGTCCACCAGCGTTTCCCAGAACCAGCGAGCGCCTTTTTGCCAGGGAATCCGGCAGTTTTTCACCAGAAACGAAGCGACCAGCATCCGCACCCGGTTGTGCATCCAGCCGGTTTGCCAGAGTTGGCGCATCCCGGCGTCGATCAATGGATAGCCGGTGCGTCCCTGCCGCCAGGCTTGCAATAATTCCGCGTGATCCTCGCGCCACGGATAGGCGGCGAAGCGTTGCTGAAGCGGCTGTTCCGGGGTCTGCGGCCAGTGATACAACGTATAGTGGGCGAATTCCCGCCAGCCGATTTCCCGCAGCCAGGTTGCCGCGCCCTTGTTGGAGAACGGATCGCCGCCGGTTGCGTTCGCCGCCGCCGCCCAGAGTTGCCGGGGGCTGATCTCGCCAAAATGCAGGTGCGGCGACAACCGCGAAACGCCGTCCCGTCCCGGCCAGTCGCGCCCCTGCGCGTAGTCGGTCAGCGCGGTTTCGCAAAACTGCTCCAGTCGCGCTTGGGCCGCCGCTTCCCCCGGTCGCCAGGTCGCGGTCAGTCCCGCATCCCAGGGAATGCGCGGCAGGAGTTGCAATGCGTCCAGCGGCAACCCATCCGGCCAACGTTCCGGTCCGGCCAGGGCGGGAACCGGCAACGGCGCAGCGGGCGGCAGTTTCCGTAAACAGGCTTTCCAGAACGGAGTAAACACCTGATAGGGCGTTTCATCCGCTTTCAGCAAAGTCCACGGTTCGATGAGCAACGCCGCCGGCGCGCTTTCCGCAACGAAACCTTCGGTGCGCAACGCCGCCTTTACCGCACGGTCGCGGGCGATGATTGCCGGTTCATAGCGCCGGTTCCAATAAACCGCTGTCGCGCCGGTTTCTCGCAGCAGCTCTCGTAACGCGGTCAAACTGTCGCCCTGACGCAGAATCAACCGCGAACCGCGTTGGCGTAATTCGGCGTCGAGCGCGGCCAGACTGTGATGCAACCACCAGCGCGAGGCTGCGCCCGGCGTCCAGGGCGCTTCTTCCTGCGGGGCGTGAATGTAGAGCGGAATCACCCGTTCATGCGCCTGCACGGCCCGATGCAGGGCCGGGTGGTCGGTCAAACGCAGATCGCGGCGCAACCAGAGCAGGGCGGTGGACATGGCGAAACATCCGGCAAAAGGTTGAAGGTCGGCGCAGGCGCAACCAAACTGCGGACAGGCAGTCTTTAACTGGCGTTCACACTGTTTAAATCGGGAGGCCACACACTGTGTATCTGTGCATCTGCAAGTCGGTCTCCGACCGGCAAATCCGCGAGGCGGTCGAATTGGGCGCCCGTACCGTCGGCGATTTGAGCGCCCGGCTGGGCGTCGGCGTTGAGTGCGGCAAGTGTACCGACAGCATCCGCGAATTTCTCGACGTTTGTCTGGCGACGCCGTTGCCGGAACTGACCCCGGAGCGACCGGCAATCCCCGCGTCACCCGCACCCGCACCGGCCAAGGCCGCAGAACCAGCGCACGCCTGGTTTGCCGTCGATCTTTAAACTTTCCAGGAGCATCCGCCCATGAAAGGCGACGCCAAGGTTATCGAGTATCTCAATAAGGCGCTGAAAAACGAGTTGAGCGCCATCAATCAGTATTTTCTCCACGCCCGCCTGCTGGAACACTGGGGTTTCAGCAAGC
>JBDHRB010000447.1:0-2600 GCA_039807355.1 Candidatus Competibacteraceae bacterium | reverse complement strand
GGGGAGGGCAGGGAGGCGAAAAATCCCGGATCGCCCCCCTGTCCATCGGTCAATGCACGTCCTTCCAGTACTCTTTCTTGAGCAGGTAGAACACGACGGTCGCCAGCGCCAGGAACAGCAGCACCCAGACGCCCAGGCGTTGCCGCTCCAGCTTGATCGGCTCGGCGACGTAGGCCAGGAAGTTGGTCAGATCGGCCATCGCTTCCTTGAACTCCGGCGGACTCATGCTGCCGGACTGCGCCAGCTTGAAGCCGCTCAGGGTTTTCACCTCTTTGCCCGCTGCGTCCTTGTGCATCGTGAACACCGGCTCCTGCATCCCCTGCAATTCCCACAACACATGCGGCATACCGGCGTTCGGGAATACCGCATTGTTCACTCCGAACGGACGGGTCGGGTCTTTGTAGAAGGTTTGCAGGTAGGTATAGAGATAATCCACGCCGCGTGAGCGGGCGATCAGGGTCAGATCGGGCGGGGTGACGCCGAACCATTGCTTGGCCGCCGCTTTGGGCATGGCGTTTTTCATGGTGTCGCCGACCTTGGCCCCGGTGAAGATCAGATTGTCCTTGACCTCCTCATCGGTCAGGCCGATGTCGCGGGCCATCCGATTGTAACGCTGATGCTCCAGCGAATGGCAACCCATGCAGTAGTTGACGAACAGCTTGGCGCCTTTCTGCAAGGAAGCGTGGTTATGCGGATCAATCGGCGCTTTCAGCAGCGGATAGCCGGCGGCGGCGGCGCAGCTCAGGCCCGGCAAAGCCAGAAACGCCAGTGCGACGATGATTTTTTTCATTTTGTCACCCTTTCCGGAACGGGCTTGGTCTTTTCAAACGCCGGCAGAATCGGCAGCACGAAGAAGAACCCGAAGTAGATAATCGAGCAGATTTGCGCCAAGGTCGTGCGCTCTGGGGTGGTCGGCAATGCGCCCAGATAGCCGAGGATCAGGAACGCGATGACGAACGCCGCCAGCACCAGTTTGAACAGGAAACCGCGATAGCGAATCGACTTGACCGGGCTGCGATCCAGCCAAGGCAGGAAGAACAGCATGACAATCGCTGCGCCCATGGCCAGCACGCCCCACACCTGGGTGCCGGCGAACGACGGTACGGCGCGCAAAATCGCGTAAAACGGCGTGAAATACCAGACCGGGGCGATATGCGCCGGAGTCACCATCGGATTGGCCGGATCAAAATTAGGATGTTCCAGGAAATAACCGCCCATCTCCGGGATAAAGAAAATGATGCCAGCGAAGAAAATCAGAAACACCGCAACGCCCAGCAAGTCCTTGACTGTGTAATAAGGATGGAAGGGAATGCCGTCCAGCGGCTTGCCATCCGCGCCTTTGAGCTTTTTGATTTCCACGCCGTCGGGATTGTTCGAGCCGACTTCATGCAGGGCGATGATGTGCGCGACCACCAGACCGAGCAGCACCAGCGGCAGGGCGATGACGTGCAGCGAGAAGAAGCGGTTGAGCGTAGCGTCAGACACCACGAAATCGCCGCGAATCCACACCGACAGATCCGGGCCGATCACCGGAATCGCGCTGAACAGGTTGATGATCACCTGCGCACCCCAGAAGGACATCTGGCCCCAGGGCAGCAGATAGCCCATAAAGGCTTCGGCCATCAGGCACAGGAAAATCACCACGCCGAAAATCCAGATCAGTTCGCGGGGTTTCTTGTAGGAGCCGTAGATCAGCGCCCGGAACATGTGCAGATAGACCACGACGAAGAATGCCGAGGCCCCGGTGGAATGCATGTAGCGGATCAGCCAGCCCCAGTTGACATCGCGCATGATGTATTCGACCGAAGCGAACGCATCAGCGGCGGAAGGTTTGTAATTCATGGTCAGCCAAATGCCGGTGAGAATCTGGTTGACCAACACCAGAATCGCCAGCGAGCCGAAGAAATACCAGAAATTGAAGTTCTTCGGCGCGTAGTACTCAGTCAGATGCTCGCGCATCATTTTGGTCAGCGGAAAACGCTCGTCGATCCAGCCGACTACGCCGGTAGTGCCTTGTGTATTGGCCATTATGCTGTCTCCGGGTCAACGCCAATCAATACGCGGGTGTCGCTCAGATAGCGGTAGGCGGGAACTTCCAGATTGGTCGGAGCCGGCACATTCTTGTAAACCCGCCCGGCCAGGTCGAAACGCGAACCGTGACAAGGACAGAAAAACCCGCCCTTCCAGGCTGGCCCCAAATCCGCCGGGGCGATGTCGGGACGGAAGGTTGGCGAGCAGCCCAGGTGAGTGCAGATGCCGATCAACACCAGCACTTCCGGCTTGAGCGAACGATTGGCGTTTTGCGCGTACTTCGGTTGCTGACTGGCGGTTTCCGACCGGGGATCGACCAACTGGTCATTCAGGGTGGGCAATTCGGCCAGCATCTTTTCGGTGCGCCGCAACACCCAGACCGGCTTGCCGCGCCATTCGACGGTCATCATCGCCCCGGCTTCCAGTTTGCTAATGTCGGCTTCTACCGGGGCGCCGGCGGCCTGAGCGCGTTCGCTGGGGGACCAGGATTTGAGAAAGGGAACCGCGACAAACGCCGCGCCCACGCCGCCGACCACGGTTGCCGTGGCGGTCAGAAAGCGGCGTCTGCC
>JBDHRB010000446.1:0-2601 GCA_039807355.1 Candidatus Competibacteraceae bacterium | reverse complement strand
CTTTAGGTGGTTCTTGATCGTCGGGGCCGCGTTAGCGACCCCCTTTGGCCGCTTTGAGCGGCTCATAAATTAAAGCCCCCGGCTTTGCCGGGGGATATTTACTTGTTATTTGCAAAATACAATTAAATAGATTAGACTTTGGGTCGATGGAATCCGGCTCGCCCGATTCCAGAAGTGACTTAAAAACAGTTTTACCCTGAGAAGGAGAACGTTATGGGAACGGCCCGCTGGAATCATCATGACTGGAGCGACTACGCCGCCAGCGCCACCGATAAAAGCACTGAAGCGCTTTTTGCAGCGCGAGCGATGGCCCCGCAACTGGACCCGTTCGGTGTCATGGTCCGCGAGTCGCGGGACTCTGAGCTAAATCCCGAATCGACCGCGATCATCGTTGCGCTGGATGTCACCGGCTCGATGGGCATGATCGCCGACGCTTTAGCCCGCAAAGGGCTGGGTACGCTGATCGAAGAAATTCTGGCTCGTCGCCCGGTGCCGGACCCCCATGTGATGTGCATGGGCGTCGGCGACGTTTTGTATGACCAAGCCCCGCTGCAAGTCACTCAGTTTGAAGCGGATATTCGCATCGCCCAGCAACTCGAACAGCTTTGGTTAGAGAAGGGCGGCGGCGGCAACGCTTGCGAATCCTACGATTTGCCATGGTACTTCGCGGCCCTGCACACACGGATTGACTGTTTCGAGAAACGCGGGCGCAAGGGCTATCTGTTCACCATCGGCGATGAGGAACCGTCGCCCGGTTTATCCGCCCAGGCGATTGCCCGAGTCATCGGCGACCGGGTGCAGCGCAAGTTAAACGCCCGGCAACTGCTGGAAATGGTCAGCCGCATGTATCAGGTCTTCCATGTGATCGTCGAGGAAGGTTCGCACGCCCGCCATGATCCGCACGGGGTGCGCAGCGCGTGGAGCGAGCTGCTCGGCCAGCGGGTGATCGCGCTGGCGGACCATACCAAACTAGCTGAGGTGATTGTGTCGGCGATTGAGGTCAACGAAGGCCGGGATCGTGACGCGGTGGCCGACAGTTGGTCGCGGGAAACCGCCAGCGTCGTGCAACGGGCGATGCAAACCCTGGAACCGAAGGGGCGGCCTGGTGCGCGGGGCGTGCGGTTTTAGCAAAACGGCGAGTAGAGAGATCACAAAATGCGTTGCTCGCTACTCGCTGATCGTTCAACAGGAGAAAGCGCATGACTGTTGCAACCACCGCTCAGGTCGTGATCGGCGGGCAATTCGGCGACGAGGGCAAGGGACGGCTGATCGACCATTTCGCCGCATCCGCTGGCGGCGACTGCATGGTAGTCCGCTTCAACGGCGGCGCGCAGGCGGGTCATACCGTGGTGACCCCGGAAGGTCGGCGGCATGTGTTCAGCCATATCGGCAGCGGCGCGTTCGCCGGGGCCGCCACTTTTCTCTCGCGGTTCTTCGTCGCCAACCCGATTCTGTTCCTGAAAGAATGGCAGGCGCTGGCGGAACTGGGCGTGACGCCGACCGTGTGGATTGATCCGGCCAGCCCGGCGACGACGCCGTATGACATGCTGATCAATCAGATCATCGAAAAACAGCGGGGCGCTGGCCGGCATGGCAGTTGCGGGATCGGCTTTGGTGAGACCCTGGAGCGCCAGCTTGATCCGGCTTACGCGCTGACCGTCGCTGATTTGGCCGATGCGGCGCTGGCGGACCGGCTGAACGCGATCCGCCGCGACTATGCGCCGGCCCGATTGGCTCAGTTGGGCTTGGGCGGAAGCGATGTCCGCGAGGCGGAATTGTTGCAGTCCGACGCCCTTCTGGATCGCTATATCGAGGACACGCGCCACTTTCTCGACGCGGTGACGGTGAGCAACGCTCCGGCGGCCATTCAGAATCGGCGGATATTATTCGAGGGTGCGCAAGGATTGCTGCTCGATCAGCAACGCGGATTCTTCCCCTATGTGACCCGTTCCCATACCGGCTTGCGCAATGTGTTGGCTTTAGCGAGCGAGCGGCGCTTAACCCGGCTGGAAGTGACCTATGCGACCCGCGTTTATCAGACCCGGCATGGGGCCGGGCCGTTACCGGGTGAATTGTCGGAGAAACCGTATCCGGGCGTGACCGACCCGACCAACATTCCGAACGATTATCAGGGTGCGCTGCGCTTTGCCTGGCTCAATCTCGATTCGCTTGGAGCGGCGATTGCAGCGGATTTAAGCGATGCGCGGCTCACCCCGGAAATTGCGCTTGACCCCCGATTGGCGCTGACCTGTCTGGATCAACTGGGCGACCGGCCAGCCGCTTATTATCAGGGAGGGCGGCTGCGCCAGGCGGGACTGGAAACGTTGCTCGCAGCGGTCAGGCAGGCGACAGCGATGAACGAGGTCTGGCTGGGTTGGGGGCCGGAGCGCGGCGCGTTGCGCGACTATTTGTGATAAACGCCGCGTGCAACACCCGGCGGGGTTTTATCCTCGCTGACGCTGAACACGCTCCAGCCCCGGTATTGGGCGGTAGCGAACAGCGCCAACACCAGCAGGCCATTGAGCAGATAAATGCGAAACATCGAGCGCCTCATTACTTGTGTAGTTAATCGTCATTTTCCGCCGCGCCCGCGCCGGACGG
>JBDHRB010000445.1:0-2605 GCA_039807355.1 Candidatus Competibacteraceae bacterium | reverse complement strand
AGCGTTCCGGGGGTCGGGAGCACTTTTTGGTTCACGGCCCGTCTGCAACGCGGGCGCGGCGTGCAGCCTGAACAGCCAACCGCCCGGATCGCGCAGGATGCGGAGCAGCAATTACGCGCCCACTACAGCGGCAGGCGTTTGCTCCTGGCTGAAGACAACCTGGTTAATCGTGAAGTCGCTCTGGAATTGCTGCACGGCGTCGGGCTGGCGGTGGATGTGGCCGAAGACGGGGTGGAAGCGGTGGAAAAGGCGCGCCAGCATCGCTATGACCTGGTGTTAATGGATATGCAGATGCCGCACATGGATGGGCTGGACGCCACCCAGGCGATCCGCGCCCTGTCCGGCTGGGCGAACATTCCCATTCTGGCCATGACCGCCAATGCATTTGATGAAGATCGCCAGCTTTGCGCCGCTGCCGGGATGAATGACTTTATCGCCAAACCGGTTGAGCCGGATCAACTCTATGCGTCCCTGGTGAAGTGGTTGCCGCCGCGTCAAAACGATGCGCCTGTGGTGGTTGATGCGCCTCAACCGTCTTACCCGGATGCGGCTCTGGCCTTGCGCGCCGATTTGCAAGCAGTGGCCGGGCTGGACCTCGAAGCCGGCCTCAAAGTGGTTCACGGTCGTGTAGAGCGGTATCGACGCATCCTCAAGCTGTTTGTGGAGGGGCATCGTCAGGACGCGGAACGTTTGCAGTCCTGTATGGCTCAAGGCGATGTGGCGGTTGCAGAACGGCTGGCGCATA
The DNA here is from genome assembly GCA_039807355.1 of Candidatus Competibacteraceae bacterium. GTDB lineage: Bacteria > Pseudomonadota > Gammaproteobacteria > Competibacterales > Competibacteraceae > UBA2383. The sequence continues at coordinate 1,860 of JBDHRB010000445.1, read as the reverse complement.
CCCTCAAGGGTGTTGCCGGCAATCTAGGGGCAAAACCGCTTGCCGAACTGGCGGCCAGCCTCCAGACCTGCCTGAAGCAAAATCAGTTACAGGCGGCTCAGGCCATTCTGTCGCCCCTGGCTGTGGCATTGCGCACGCTTATAGAAGGCGTGCGGACGGCTTTGCCGGAGGGCGCTGAAATCCGGTCAGCGTCGGTTGCGGCGGATCAGGCCGGTTCTACCGAGTCCGCTACGGCGGTGGGGGAATTGCGGCGCTTGTTGGAGGATGATGATCTGGAAGCCAGACACTGGTTGATAAACCAGCGTCAGGCGCTGATCGACTGCTTGGGGGAATCAGCCTGCCAGCAGTTGGAACACTGGATTGAGCATTTCGATTATGCGCAAGCCCTGGATTTATTGAAAGAAAAAGCGTGATTCGGGCGGAAATGGCGTTTAAACCCGTCGCAACAGGCGTCGTATCCAATGCCCGGTCCGATCATTCTACAAACCGCCCAGTCTTTTCAGCCGTTTCAATTCAGCCAGCGCCTGTTCCGGGGTTAGCGTGTCGAGATCGAGTTCCGCCAGCGCCGTGAGCGCCGGATGCGACGTTTCACCAAACAGCGCCAGTTGCGGTTTGGTCTCCGCCTTGACCGGCAATTCCCGCCGCGCCATTTGCCGTTCCAGCAAACGCAGGCGCTGCCGGGCCTGCTGAATCACCAGCGGCGGCACGCCGGCCAATGCCGCGACATGCAAGCCATAACTGCGATCCGCCGGCCCGTCCTGCACGCGATGCAGAAAAACGATCTGCTCGCCATGCTCCACTGCATCCAGATGCACATTGGCGATGCCGGGCTGTTCATCGGCCAGCCGGGTCAACTCGAAATAATGAGTGGCGAACAGGGTAAAAGCGCGCACTGTTCCGGCCAGATGCGCCGCACAGGCCCAGGCCAGCGCCAGCCCGTCAAAAGTGCTGGTGCCGCGCCCGATCTCGTCGATCAGCACCAGACTGTGCGCAGTGGCGTTGTGCAAAATGTTCGCCGCCTCGCTCATTTCCACCATGAAGGTGGAGCGTCCCCCGGCCAAATCGTCGGATGCGCCGATCCGGGTAAAAATCCGGTCAATCGGCCCAATCACCGCCCGTTCGGCGGGAACGAAGCTGCCCAGATGCGCCAGTAATACGATCAATGCCGTCTGGCGCATAAAGGTCGATTTGCCGCCGAGATTGGGGCCGGTGACGATCAACAGGCGTCGCCGCTCTGCTTGCAGAGAGAGGTCATTCGGCACAAACGGTTCTTCCAGCAGCGACTCGACCACCGGATGCCGTCCGGCGGTAATGGCGATTCCGGGTTGATCGCTCCATTCCGGCGCGATCCAGTTCAGCGCGGCGGCGCGTTCGGCCAGATTGCCCAATACATCCAGCTCCGCCAGCGCGGCGGCGCAGGTCTGCAAACCGGGCAAGTCGGCAATCAACTGATCGAGCAGCGCGTCATACAGCGCCTTCTCGCGGGCCAGCGCCTGTTCCTGGGCGCGCAACACCTTCTGCTCAAAAGCTTGCAATTCCGGGATGATGTAGCGTTCCGCGCCTTTCAGAGTCTGGCGGCGATGGTAGTCCGGCGGCACGGCCTGGGACTGGGCGCGGCTCACTTCGATGTAATAGCCATGCACCCGGTTGAAGCCGACCTTGAGGTTTTGAATCCCGGTACGCTGACGCTCGCGGGTTTCCAGCTCAATCAGATAGTGATCGGCGCGTTCATTGAGCGTGCGCAACTCGTCCAATTCCGCGTCATAGCCGGGGGCGATGACCCCGCCATCGCGGATGATTTGCGGCGGGTTGGCGATGATCGCCCGGTTGAGCAAGTCACGGATTTGGGGATGTGCGCCA
>JBDHRB010000007.1:0-16808 GCA_039807355.1 Candidatus Competibacteraceae bacterium | reverse complement strand
GGTGGCCAGGGTCGGAATCGAACCAACGACACGCGGATTTTCAGTCCGCTGCTCTACCAACTGAGCTACCTGGCCGCAAGGTGGGATGCAAAAGAGACGCGCATTTAACCAGCTTGCATGGGCAGCGTCAAGACTCTCAAGCCGGTGGCGGCGTGTAACCTTCTGGCGGGGCCGCGCCCTCGCCAAAGAAAAACTGCTCCATCTGCTGTTCCAGAAACTGACGGGCCTTCGGTTCAAATGGCGTCAACCGATACTCGTTAATCAGCATGGTCTGTTGCCGCAGCCATTGCTGCCAGGCCAGTTTGGAGACGTTGGCGAAAATGCGCTGGCCCAACTCGCCCGGATAAGGCTGCCGCTCCAGACCTTCCGCCTCGACGCCCAGCTTGATGCATTTCACCATTCGCGCCATGGTCTGTTCTCGTGATTTTTTCAAAGTTCGCTCGCCAGCGCCGCCCATAAGCGTTGCGCCGGCGCGGCCATTCCCCGCCGGATGGGGTCGCGGTTGTTATACCAGACAAACCGCTGCCCCGCCATGACCTGATCGCGCTGCCCCAGCACCCGAACTGGGGTCGGCGTGATTTCCAGACGAAAATGACTGAAGCAGTGGCGCACGGTGCGCCACGCCGGCTCAACCTCGACGCGCAATCCCCACTGCGCTTCGCACCAATCGGCAATGTTTGCATCGAGCGGACATTCGGGAAAACTCCATAATCCGCCCCAGATACCGACCGGCGGACGATGTTCCAGCAACACCTCGCCGGTTTCGCTGCGCAGCAGCAGCATCCGCACCGTGCGCGTCGGCAAGGCTTGACGCGGTTTTGGCGCCGGGAAATCCAGTTCCCGGCCCAGGGCATGGGCGGCGCACGGCTCGGCCAGCGGACACGCCGGGCAATCGGGCCGGCGCGGCGTACAAACCAGTGCGCCTAAATCCATCATCGCTTGGGTGTAATCGGCCACGCGTTGGGCGGGGGTAAAGCGTTCCGCCAATTCCCACAGCGTCGCCTGCACCGGAACTTGACCGGGCCAGCCTTGCACGGCGGCGAAGCGCGCCAGCAATCGTTTAACGTTGCCGTCCAGAATCGGCTGACGCTGACCCGCCGCCAAGGCCAGAATTGCTCCGGCGGTCGAGCGGCCAATCCCCGGCAGCCGCTGAAGCGTCGCCAGTTCCAGCGGCATTTCGCCGCGATATTGGTCGCGCACGATCCGCGCCGCCTGATGCAAATGCCGAGCGCGGGCGTAGTAACCGAGTCCCGCCCAGCATTGCAACACCGCATCCAGTTCGGCGTCGGCCAGCGCCCGCAGGTCGGGAAATTGCGCCATGAAGCGCCCATAATAGGGAATGACCGTCGCCACCTGAGTCTGCTGGAGCATGATCTCCGAGACCCACACCCGGTAAGGCGTCGGATTTTCCTGCCAGGGCAATTGTTTGCGACCGTGGGCGTCGAACCAGTCCAGCACGCGCCGGGCAAATTCCAGCGAATTCAACATGCGCATTGATCCATGGGGAGCCTTTAATCATGGCGCGGATTTTAATTGCCGGTTGCGGCGATGTCGGGGCGGCGCTTGGATTGCTCTTGAGCGCCGCCGGCCATACGGTGTGGGGCCTGAAGCGCCATCCCGCTGACCTGCCGGGGGCGATTCAACCGCTGGCCGCTGATCTGACCGATCCGGCGACCCTGAGCGCCTTGCCGCCGGCGCTGGATGCGGTCATTTACAGCGCCGCCGCCGCCGGGTTCAGCGAGGCGCATTATCAAGCCGCCTACGTCGAAGGGGTGCGCAACCTGCTCAATGCGTTGCGCCAGGCCGGGCAATCGCCGCAACGGCTGCTGTTTACCTCCAGCACCTCGGTCTACGCCCAGCAGCAGGGCGAATGGGTCGATGAAGAGGCGCCCGCCGAAGCCGACGGCTTTAGCGGGCGCTGCTTGCGCGAAGGCGAACAGTTGATGTGGCGCAGCGGCTGGCCTGCGGCGGCGGTGCGCTTTGGCGGGATTTATGGTCCAGGCCGCACCCGGTTGATCGACAGCGTGCGGACAGGCAGCGCCACCGCTTCCGCCGGCCCGCCGATTTATACCAACCGCATTCACCGCGATGACGCCGCCCGGGTTCTGGCGCATTTGCTGGAACATCCAGCGCTGCAACCGCTGTACCTCGCGGTGGACGATGATCCTGCGCCGCTGAATCAAGTGCTGGATTGGCTGGCCGATCAACTGGGCGTTTCGCGCCCGCCGCGCCTGGCGCAACCGCCAGTGAAGCCCGGCGCGGAGATTCGCCGCGATTCGGCAATGCGGCTGCGCGCCAGCAAACGCTGTTGCAATGCCCGGCTGCGCGCCAGCGGTTTCCAGTTCCGCTACCCCAGCTATCGGCAGGGCTATGCCGCACTCTTGTCCGGTTGCGCACCCGCCGCCTAAAACGCGCCGCCGGCAAAGTCGTAGCTCATCTCGCGGTAGGGGTGTTGCAGGAAGAAACCCTGAATCAGATCGACGCCCAGCGACCAGAGAATCGGCATGGTCTGCACGTCTTCCACGCCGCCAATGATCGTCGCTGCGCCCAGCGAGGCCAGATTTTGCACCAGCTCCTTGAGTTGCGCCTGCTTCTTGGAATCCTTGGACAGATTATTGACGAAGTGCATGTCCAGCTTGACGTAATCCGCGCCGAGATTTTTCAACAGGTTCAGCGAATCCGCGCCCCGGCCAAAGCGATCCAGGCAGAAACCGCAGCCGAGCAGTTTGATCCCGCTCAGAAAGGCGAACATGTCGCGCAGATGACGTTCGGCGGTGGCCTCGGCGATCTCGAACACCAGACGCTGCGCTTCAACCCCGGTTTGCTCCAAATGCTCGCGCAGCCAGCCTACCAGGGTTTTGTCCTGCAAGGTCACCGGCAGGATTTTGATAAACAGCGTCGTGGCCTGTTGGCGTTGCCGCAGCATGTCCAGGGCGTGGGCGATCACCCAGCGATCCAGGGCCAGACCCAGTTCGTGGTTGTAAACCACGCCAAACACGCTGCCCGGCACCATATCCTGACCCTGACGGTCGCGCAGGCGTAACAGCGCCTCATAACGTTCGTTGGTGTCGCCGCGCATACTGGCCACCGGCTGAAACACCAGCCACAGCCATTCCCGCTCGATGATTTCCCGCACCTGCTCAATGATCCGCGCCCGCGAGGAGATTTCCTGGTCGCGCTCGGCCAGCGGGGCGCTCTGCTGAAGATAGATGCGTTCGCCCTTGTTTTCCCGGGCCAGCCCGCAGGCCGAGTCGGCGCGCTGAATCAGCATCAGATGATCTTGACTATGGTCATTGGCGCTGGCGATGCCGATGCTGGTGCGCAGCAGCAGGGCTTGTTCGCCGACCTTGTAAAACCCGGTTTCCAGAGCGTCGCGGAGGCGGCGGGCCAGTTTCAGCGGCGCTTCGCCGAACAGGTTGGGCGCCAGCACGGTGATGATCGAGTCGCTGAAGCGCGCCGCCGGCTGATCGGCGGTGAGGATGCTGCGCGCCCGGATCGCCGCCTGACCGACCACTTCATCGGCGGTGGCTACGCCGGCGGAATCGCGGATGGCGCGCAGATTGTCCAGCATGATGAAGATCACCGTCAGGGTTTGCAGGCGCAGGCCGATGGCTTCCAGCTCGCGCTCCAGCAGAATCATGAAACGCCGGCGGTTGTACAGGCCGCTGATCGCATCGTTGTCACTGAGCTGGCTCATCTTCACCCGTAGCGCCCGCGCCCGGCGCAAGCGCTGTTTGACTTCCCAGCACAAATAGCTGGTGGGGGCTGGTTTCATCAGCAAACTGGCCCCCGGCGCATCCAGGTGGGCCAGGTAGTGGGATAGATCGGTGGGGAAGCACATCAGAATCATCGGCAGGGTGTCGAAATCCCGGTGCTGGGCGATCACCTGGGCCAGTTCCGGCCCGTTGACTTCTTTCAGGTCCAGGTCAATCAGCAATAAATCCGGGCGGAAGCGGTAAATGTCTTGCAGGACTTGCAACGGTTGAATCACCACGCGGGGCGTGATGCCGTGTTCCTCGAAGGCTCCGGCCATTTCCCAGGCTTCGGTGGGCCGGTCGTTGACAATCAGCACCCGGTAGTAGCCTTCTGAGGTTTGCGGCAACAGCAACTCGCGCAGGACGGCGATGAGTTCATCGTTGTCGAACGGTTTGTTGAAGTAGGCGGCGCCGCCGGCTTGTACGGCTTCCAGACGCGCCGTCATGTCGTTGCGCTCGGCCAGAAACAGCACCGGCGCCCGCAAATTGGTTTCGGCGCGCAGTTTGGCGATCAGGGCCAGGGTGGCGTTCGCGCCTTCGGGGAAATCCGCATCGACGACGATGGCCCCAGGGATGCGCTCGTGCAGGCGTTGTTCGGCGTCGTTCAGGTTGTCCAGATGACGCGCCCGGTATCCCGAATCTTCCAGTTTGGTCAGCAGCGGCGGTTTTTCGCCGGGAGCGATGAGGAAAACTTCCGGCTGGGCCGCCAGCAACGGGCGGGTGCGCGGTTCCTCGTCTACCCCGCCGCTGTTGGTAATCAGGATGAAACGCAGCGCGTCGATCAGGGCGGTCAAACGCTGCCGTTCGGTTTCCGGCGGCAGGTCGCCGGCGGCGGCGTTGCGTTTGACATGCGCCTCAAGCTGAGTGACCAGGTTGAGCAGGCGCTCATCGCCTCGGCCCTGGGCGTGTTGCACCATGTCCTGCGCCAGACGGGCGAGCATGACGAAGGATTTGGGGTTCCACTTGACGTAATACAGCTTCTGCCACAAATCTTCGATCAGCTTCAAGTGGTTAGTCAGCTTGAGGCGCTGACTGTCTGGGCCTTTCGCCTGGCTCATGGCGCGTCTCCGGGTGATGATTTTTCTAGGACAGCGTTAGGAACCGGCGGGCTGGCCTCAGCGTTCGGCTTGGCCGACATCGCGCACCGCGCCGCGCGCCGCGCTGGTAGTCATGGCGGCGTAGGCGCGCAGGGCGGCGGAAACCGGACGTTGCCGGCGGGCCGGTTTCCAGGCAGCGGGGCCTTGGGTCAACATGGCGTTACGCCGTTGTTGCAACACAGCGGCGTCCACCGCCAGATGAATGCGGCGCTGCGGAATGTCGATTTCGATCCAGTCGCCTTCTTCCGCCAGCGCGATCAGGCCGCCTTCAGCCGCTTCCGGCGAAATATGACCGATGGACAACCCGGAAGTGCCGCCGGAGAAGCGCCCGTCGGTGATCAGGGCGCAGGCTTTGCCCAGACCTTTCGACTTGAGATAGCTGGTTGGATAGAGCATTTCCTGCATACCCGGACCACCACGCGGCCCCTCGTAGCGAATCAGCACGACATCGCCGGCGCGAATCCGTCCGGCGAGAATCGCCTGCACCGCCTCTTCCTGGCTTTCCATGATCCGCGCCGGCCCTTGAAAGGTTAGATAATCGGCGTCCACCCCGGCGGTTTTGACGATACAGCCGTCTTCGGCCAGATTGCCGTACAACACCGCCAGACCGCCGTCCTGGGAATAGGCGTGCTCCAGGTCGCGGATGCAGCCGGTTTGCCGATCCAGGTCCAGACTCGGCCAGCGGCGCTCCTGGCTGAAGGCGATCTGGGTAGGAATCCCGCCGGGAGCGGCGGCATAGCGTTGCCGAGCCGCATCCCCGGCGCTGGGGCGGGCGATGTCCCACTGGTCGAGCGCCTCGCCCAGCGTTGCGCTATGCACGGTGTGCGCTTGCCGATGCAGCAGACCAGCGCGATCCAGCTCGCCGAGAATGGCGATCACCCCGCCGGCGCGATGCACGTCTTCCATGTGATAACGCTGCGTCGCCGGGGCGACCTTGCACAGATTGGGCGTTTGCCGCGACAGGCGGTCGATGTCGCGCATGGTGAAGTTCACCGCGCCTTCCTGCGCTGCGGCCAGCAGGTGCAGAACGGTGTTGGTGGAGCCGCCCATGGCGATGTCCAGGCGCATCGCGTTCTCGAAGGCTTCAAACGCGGCGATGCTCCGGGGTAATGCGGATTCATCGCCCTGCTCATAGTAGCGCCGGGTCAGTTCGACGATGCGCCGGCCCGCTTCCAGGAACAGTTCGCGGCGGTCGGCGTGGGTGGCCAGCAGCGAACCGTTGCCCGGCAGGCTCAGACCGAGCGCCTCCGTCAGGCAGTTCATCGAGTTGGCGGTGAACATGCCGGAGCAGGAGCCGCAGGTCGGACAGGCGGAGCGCTCGATCTGGGCGACCTCGGCGTCGCTGATTCGATCATCGGCGGCGCTGACCATGGCGTCGATCAGGTCCAGTTTCAACTCGGTTTCGGCCTGCCCGGTTTTGCCCGCCTCCATCGGCCCGCCGGAAACGAAGATCGCCGGGATGTTGAGGCGCAGCGCGGCCATCAGCATACCGGGGGTGATTTTGTCGCAGTTGGAGATGCACACCAGAGCGTCGGCGCAATGGGCGTTGACCATGTATTCCACCGCGTCGGCGATCAGTTCCCGCGAGGGCAGCGAGTAGAGCATCCCGCCGTGGCCCATGGCGATGCCGTCGTCAATGGCAATCGTGTTGAATTCCTTGGCGATGCCGCCGGCCCGTTCGATCTCGCCGGCGACCAGTTGCCCCAAATCCTTAAGGTGAACGTGGCCGGGGACGAACTGGGTGAAGGAGTTGGCAACGGCGATGATCGGTTTGCCGAAATCGCTCTCTTTGACGCCGGTGGCCCGCCACAGGGCGCGGGCGCCAGCCATGTTGCGGCCATGGGTGGTGGTGCGGGAACGGTAGTCAGGCATGAGAAAACTCCAGGAAAAGCAGGACAGGGCGGCGGAAAATCCGGCGGGGTACGGTGTGTCAGGAAATTCTACGGTAATTTTCCGCCAGAGTGGGGCGAATCTGGGCGGGGCGTTCCCTGCAAGGATTGATCGAAGCCGGGCGGTCGGCTAGCTTTAAAAGACCGGTTGCTTCCTGGTGCTTTGCGCGAGCGTTTTCCATGATCCGATCCTTAGCCTGGTCATTTGCCGCCTGGATGCTGGGCGTTATCCCGATTTCCGTGGTGCTGGCCGCCGGCGATCCTCAGGCCGGCCAGGTCAAATTTGCCGCCTGTGCGGGCTGTCACGCCATTCCCGGCTATGCCAACGCCTATCCGAGCTACCGGGTGCCGCGCCTGGGCGGTCAGCATTCCGATTATGTGGCGGCGGCGCTCAAGGCGTATCAAGCGGGCGAGCGTCAACATCCGACCATGCGCGCCAACGCCGTTCCGCTCACCGAGCAGGATATTCAAGACATCGCCGCCTACGTCGCCGGTTTCACAGCGCCGCCGCCGCCGCAGTCGATTCGCGGCAATCCGGTCGCCGGTCAGGCGCGCAGCGTCGCCTGCATGGCCTGTCACGGTCTGGACGGCAACAGCCCGCTGTCGATGTATCCGCGTCTGGCCGGTCAGTATGAAGACTATCTGCGCCAGGCGTTGAGCGATTATCAAACCGGGGCGCGGCGCAATCCGATCATGCAGAATATCGCCGCCGCCCTGTCCGCCCAGGATATTGCGGACCTGGCGGCCTGGTTCGCCAGCCAGCCGCATGGTCTGATCACGGTGCAGCGGGAATGAGCGCCTACCCGCACCGCGTTACCGGGCGGCGTTTCACAGGCGCGATGCGCGAATTTGCCGCGCTGATCGTCGTCCTGCTCATCGCCGGTTGCGCGACCCCGCCGCCCGCCGCCCAGCCGGTTCCGGTCGATCCGCTGCGCATCAGCAATCCCAAGCCCGGTTTTACGCTGGCGCTGCGCCCGGAACGGACGCCGCTGCATATCGGCGACCGGCTGCAACTGACTCTGCAAGCCAGTGCCGACAGTTATCTGAATCTGTATTTCATCAGCACTTCCGGCAAAACCGGCCAGTTGTTGACCAACTATCCGGTGCGGGCCAATGAGGCGGTGACGTTTCCGCCGGCTGGCGGGAAAAAGCTCCAGTACGCTCTCGCTGCGCCGACTGGCGCGGAAACTTTGGTTCTCGCCGCCACCCGTCAGCCGTTGAATCTGTTCGGGCGCGCCGACATTAAAAACCTGAAGAAGCCGCGCACCCCGGTGGCGGAATTTAATTTGAGCGGCCCGCAACTGCTGAGTCGGCTGCGCGGGGCGCTGCACCGCCGACCGCCAGCGGACTGGAACGCCTACGGGGTGCAGCTTCCGTTGTTGCCGGCAGCGCCTTAGCCCAACGCGCCAAGCGCCAGCACATAACCGCCGGCGACCAGCAATTCTCCAGGTTTGACCGCAGCGGCGGTATTCACCCCTGGGGTCAGCGCATCCAGCCATTCGCCTTCCGCGCTCAACCGATAGACCGGCATGTTCTGGCTCTCCAATTGCACCCACCAGTCATCGCGGCGCGCTTGAAAACATAAATGGCGGCGCGACAGGCCGAGGTATTCGGCGCTGATCCCGGCGCTCTGCGCAACCGCCCCTTCCCAGCGCAGCGAGCGCGGATCCGCGAGCAATTTCGGCGCAATGTCCGCTTCAGCGCCGCGCCCGAAACTCACCGGACGCCCACGCGGGGTTGGCAGGCTCAGGGGCGTCGGCAAGCGCATCCAGCCCAGATAATGACCGGCCATTGGCGCAGGAACCGCGTAAAGCTTTAGCTCCAGTTCGGCAAACGGTTGCCAGACGCCGGGGATTTCCAGGAGCGTAGATGACCCGGCGGCTTCACCGAAGACCTGATCGTTGCTGTCGATGCGCAGCCAGACCAGCGCATTCGCATCCGCATCCAGTACCAGATTGCCGGCGCGGTCGAAACTGAGCCGCCAGTCGCGGATACCGGCGGCGGCGTAGGTGGACAAACGTTGCAAAGCCACGCCCATCACCTTCAGACAAGGCGCTGACCGCCGAGGAATCCAGGTGCCCTGATCTATCCCCGGCGCTGCTGGCAGCGGCGTATTCGCCTCCAGCGGTTCGCGGGGCGGGAGCGGGATGGCCGGAACCGGTTCCGGCAGCGGGATCGCGGGCGGCGGCGACATCGGCGGTTCGGCGATGCTCGGCGTATCCGCTTGCGGCGCTGCGGCAAAATCCAGGGCGATGCCCAACACCGGCTCGCGCCGCCCCCACGGATCGACCTGCGGATATTCCTGATCCAGCGCATTCAGCGGCGGTTCCGCTTCCTCGGCCAGCACCGATTCTGCCAGCGGCTCGGCCAGGGGTGCGGCGCTGACTCGAACCGGCTGCACCGGCGCGGCGACCGCCGCCTCGAACAAGCCGGGCGCGGTTTCGAGCGCCGGGGTGGTCACCCGCAGGCGCAGCCCGCGATTGCGCCGGTCACGCGCCAAAAAGCCGCCGTCCGCATCGCTGCTCAGGGTCAGGCAACCGGGCGGTTCCGCGACCACATCCACCACCCCGGACGGCTCCGAGCGCAGCATCAGCAACACCGATTCGCCGTTGATGAACGGCCAGGCCAGCACTGCGAAGCTGCTGGCGCGGCGGTCGCCGTTCAACAGAGTCAGGCGCTGGCCGGGATAAATCGGCCCCAAATCCCGCCACTCATGGCGTCCTTCTGCGGCCGCTTCAATGCGGAACAGGGCGGTCTCGCCGTCTGCCGGGACATAAATCGCCCGTCCGAACAGGAATTGCGCCTCGCCCGGACGCAGCGTCGCGTCCGGCTCCAGGCGATAGCGAATCACCGCATTTTCCGCCAGCGCCCCGCCGAGCGCCTGTTCATGCAGGCGATGCAATTCACGAATCAGGCTGCGCCGCCCCAGACCGTCTTCCAGCCGATCATCGCGGATATAGTCGCGCTCTGGAATGCGCACGATGACCTGACTGTAATAACACTCGCGGCGCGGGCGGGTGGCGCGGGGATGACGTTTCAGCGCCTCAAGCAGAAATACGCCGTCCTGACCGCCGCGCACCCGCTCCCACAGCAGCTCGACGTTGAACACGTCGGGGATTTTGCGCAAGGTCGCGCACACGACATAGTCGGATGCGATCAGCGCATCAGGATGGGTCGCCATGTTGTTTTTCCTCCAGTGCAACGGCCAGCGCCACAATCGGCAAGGCGAACAGCGTCAGGTGACTGCCGGCGTTGGAGAGCAGCGACATGGGCTGTCCCATCACCGGCAGCAAGCCTAGGTTGGCCCCCCAGGAGACCAGAAAATGCGCGGCCAGCAGGGCCGCGCCGCCATACAGGGTGAAATAGGCAAATCGGCCCGGCGCAATCCAGGCGTGCTGGGGGTGAGGAGGATCGCGGCGTGCAGCGCGCTTGCCTATGTTGAGCAGCAGGCCGATAAACGCCGTCTGAATCCCGGCCAGCGCCAGCGCCGTCGCTCCGCCGTAGCGGTTGAGCAGGAAAGCCGGCATGAAATCATCCTCGACCGCTGGCAGATTCATCAGCCAGCCATTGCCCGGATCGCTCCATACCGCGCCCGGCCAGCCGCCGGCGCGGATCGCTTCCAGCGCCCGACGCAGTTGATAACCGGCGTGCGGATATTGTTCCGGGGCCGCCCATACGCGAATCCGCTCGGCTTGAATATTCAGCGGAAACGACTCCGGCTGGGCGCGCAGCAGCGCCAGTCCGGCCAGCGCCGCGCCGATCAGCGCCAGAACGCTCAGTCGGCCCAGCCGCCGCGCCTGCGGATGCAACCCCGCCCAGGCCCAGAGTACCCCGATCAGCCAAATCGCCAGCAACAGCAGCGGTGAAAAATCGCGCAGAAAGGTCAGGGCAAAGCTGCTGACCACGATCAATAGCGCAACCGGACCGAGATAACGCAACCATCGCCAAAGTGTGCCAAAGCATGTCGGGGATTCCCAGTCCGGCCAGCGCGCCGCCAAACCGTAGGCCGCCGCGACCACCAGCGCCAGTTTGGTCAATTCAAAGGGCTGAAAGCCGCGCCAGCCGCTCTCGTCGCCCCAGAGCGTCTGCGCCAGCAGCAGACCGGTCGCTGCGCCGCCGAGCAAACCGGCGGCCCAGGGAATCCAGCGCGATAGCGAACCGGTTGCCGGATGTAGCCGCCGCCAGCGCCACCCGGCCCAGGTCAGCCAGGCGAATGTCCCGGCCAGCGCCGCGCCGCCGCCGCCATATTGCGACCAGCCCGATTCTGCGGCCCCGACCGCCAGTTGCAATCCGGCGATCAATCCGATGCCGAGCAGCAGGGTCAGCGTCGCCAGCAACCCGGCGCTCCATCGGGAACGCACAGTGATTAGCCACAGGCCCAGCCCCGCCCAGGCCAGCGCATACGACCAGAGGATCGGCGCAGTCAAGCGTTGCTCATACAGGCTTAAACTCGCCCCGGCCAGCGCCAGCGCCGCGACCAGCGTTGCCGCTCCGGGCCAGCGCGTCAGCAGCAGCGCGGCTAATCCCAAGCCCAATACGCCTTCCAGGCCAGCGATGCTGGCCGGCCAGAGCAGCGACGCCGGGCGCGATTCGAAGCGGACTCCTGGCGGCAGAGAAGGCGCTGGCGCGTTTGCCGGCCAGCGCCAGGCGCGGGTGATAATCGCCAGTTCCAGCGTCGGCTCGGTCTGCGCCACGCGATAGCGGGTGCGGCCAATAATCAGCCCATCGCCGACGCTCAGGGGAATAGCGCGTTGCCACAACGCCTCAGCTTCGGGTTGACCGAGCGCAACCTGGATCAACACCGAGTCGGTGCGTCCAGCGGGACCGGGGCGCAACACGAAGCCGGCTGAGTCGGCGCTCAACAGTGCGGCGTCGATGGGAACGCCAGCCAGCCCCAACCGGTCGGCGCAGTAAACCCCGCCGCCCAAGCGCAATGGGCGACGCCAGCCGTGCAGGGCGCCGAGCCAGTCGGCCAGGCGTTCGCGGAGCAGGGCGCGCCAGTGGGGATAACATTCCGGCAGGGAGCGTCCGTCCAGACGCAGGTTGAAGCCGTCGTATTCCCAGCGCTGACCCTGGTTTTGCAAAACCAGCCGCCCCGGCGCGACCTGCACGGTGTCGAAACGCTGTGCGCCAATGGCAAACGCTGCGCCGGGCGTCAATGGCCATTCGCGGGTGGAACGTTCCTCGCCCCAGTGGCGCGATTGCCAGAGAACCTGTTTGCCCGGCGAGAGATTGGCTAACCGCCAGCCGCCATCGACAGTGCGGCTGATGCGCAGATGTTCGCTGTCGGCGTGCGCCGCCGCCAGAGTTTCCCGGCCCAGGGTAAGGCTCTGTCCCGGTTCCAGGGCGATACGCAAACGTTGCGGCTCCAGCCAGACCGGGGCTTGGACCGCGCTCCAGACCACGCCCAGCACCGGCAATAACCAGAGTAGCAGCAACAGCCCGTTACGGCGACTGATCCTGAACAACGGCGTCACGGCGGATGTTCTCTCCATTCAGGGCCGGCTGCGCCAGACCAGCCGCCCTTCCCGCTGCTGGATGTGCGGGAATTCCGGGCGCTGCTGATTGAACGCTTCAATCTGCTGGCGCACATAGCGACCCGAAGCACTGAAATGCAGGGTGCGATGCCAGCGGCTGACCTCTTCATTCCATGGCCCATTCAGCCAATTCGGTTCATCCGCGCCCGAAGGCGCGAGCAGATCGGGATGTTCTGCGATCCAGCGTCGGCGCAGCGGTAAATCGGCGGGAGCCACGGCGATCCGTCCATGAGCGTCGGTGCGCAGCAAGCCCAGGCGCAGCGCCTCGGCGAATAATTGCGCATCTTCGCTGGGGCCGGCGGACGGCCCGGCTAACTCGGCGCTGCTGACCGATTCTGGCGCGGAAGGGGCGTAAAGCGCCGCCAGTCGTCCGTATAACAGGCTGATGCTCAAGGTCGCCGCCGCCAGAAAAAAAATTCGGCCAGTGCAGAGATTGCGCAATTTCATTGCAGCAATCCGTTGAAAATTAAATAGGTTGCCGATTTTTTTCTGCGCAGCAACCGCCAGCGGGCGCTGCGCCGCGCCGCTGGATTCAGTCGGGATTTGGGTTCCATGCGCAATCATTGAAAGTAGAGTATCTTCATCAAAATTGATCGCATATTAGACTCTAGGCTCCTGCCGAGTCCCGGAGAAAGTTTTATGAAAAACGGCGAAAGGATTGTCCTTGATGACCGGGCCTATCAACTGGATGCGGTGCTTTCCAGCGGCGCGGGCAGTTATGGTCAAGTTTGGGCGGCGACCGACCAGGACGGTCGGGCGGTGGCGCTCAAATTCATCAACGCCGAGGTGATGGCCCAGGCGGATCCGAGTCTGCGCGGCCATTGGCGCGCCCATCTGGAGCGGGAAATCGCCTTTTTGGCCGGTCT
Organism: Candidatus Competibacteraceae bacterium; assembly: GCA_039807355.1. Taxonomy (GTDB): domain Bacteria; phylum Pseudomonadota; class Gammaproteobacteria; order Competibacterales; family Competibacteraceae; genus UBA2383. The sequence continues at coordinate 3,664 of JBDHRB010000007.1, read as the reverse complement.
CGACGCCGAACAATCCCGGCATATCGTCGCCCTGCTCGATCACGGTCAGGTGGATGGACAACCGGTATTGGTTTTGGAGCGGCTGGCGGCCAACCTCGGCCAGTGGCTGGCCCAACAGCGCCGGGACAATGCGCCGCCGCCGGATTTGGAACAGATTCTCGACTGGGCCGAGCAAATTCTCAGCGGGCTGGAGGTGATTCACCACGCCGGCTTTGTCTACCGCGATCTGAAATTCAGCAACATTCTGGTCGATCAGCGCGGCCAGTCTCTCAAACTGGCGGATTTTGGTTCGCTGAAACGCGAAAATGGCGACAGCACCCGCTCGTTTATCGGCACCCCGGCCACCATGGCCCCGGAGCAGGCGTTGCCGGTGCGGTTCAGCCCGGAAGGCAGTGAATATCGGGTTGATTATCGCGCTGATTATTATGCGCTGGGACTGCTGCTGTTTAGTTTATGCACCCGTCAGCCGGCAACCGCTGCGCAACGTCGTCTGGGGCAGGTATTGGCCCAGCACGGTCAGGCCGGCGCTGCCCAGCATAGTGAACAACTGGGCGGATTAAATGATGAAGAGCAGGCGCTGCTCAGGCAATCCATTGAGTTTTGGACAGTTCCAGCCGTAACCGCCCCCGGCGGCGCGGCGGCGGCGTTGACGCGCCTGATCGAGAGTTTACTGGCCCGCGACCCCGCCGAACGTCCGCAGAGTGGCGCGGAAATTCGCGCCGTTTTGCGCACAGTGCGTGCAGAACCCGGCGAGCCGTTGACCTTGGCTCCGCTATCCAAGGCTCCGGCGCTGGTGGACGATTGGGATTTGCCGTTGCCGCCGACCCTGCCGCCCCATCGTTATCGTCGCCAGAGCGGAACCGCCAACCGTGCGCCTTGGCGGCGGCGGGCTATGGCAATCGCCGGCATCATCAGCGTCACTGGCGCGTTGGCCTGGGCAATGGTCATTCAACCGAAGCTCGACGATGCAGCGCCGCTGAGACCGGACGCAGTGATTAACGTTGCTCCAGCGCCGATCAAGCCCGTTGCGCCGCGGGCAGAACCGGAAACTGCGCCGGTTGCAGCGGTTGAAGAAGCGTCACCCGAAGCTGCGCCGGTTGCAGCGGTTGAAGAAGCGTCACCCGAAGCTGCGCCGGTTGCAGCGATTGAAGAAGCGTCACCCGAAGCTGCGCCGGTTGCGCAAAGTGCCGAGCAGTCGGAATCGGAAGCTGCGCCGGTTGTGACCCCGGAACCGCTGGCAGAGTCGCCGCCTTCGTCTCCGCCGCTGGTTGTCGAAGACGCCGAACCGCCTGTCGCGCCGCCGCTGGTTCCGCCAGTGCTGAAGAGCGAACCGAGAAAGCCGGCGGCGCGGCCCGAAACCGCAACGGTATTGCCGCTGGACAAGCCGGAGTCGAGAAAGTCCAGTACGCCGCCGTTAGCGAAAGCCGAGCCGGAATTGCGCAAGCCGACGGTAATCTTGCCGGTAGCGAAACCGGAACCAAAGAAGCCGGTAGCGCCGCCGTTGGCAAAACCGGAACCAAAGAAGCCAGTAGCGCCGCCGGTAGCGAAAGCCGAGCCGGAGTTGCGTAAGCCGGCGGCAATCTTGCCGGTAGCGAAACCGGAACCAAGGAAACCGGCAGCGCCGCCGGTAGCGAAACCGGAGCCGGAACCAAAGAAGCCAGTAGCGCCGCCATTGGCGAAACCGGAATTAAAGAAGTCAGTAGCGCCGCGCACGGTCAAAGCGTCTCCGGCGACCCCTCGGCCTGCGGCGCCGCCTGCCAAATCGGTAGCCCGCGCCGAACCGCGTTTACAAACATCGCCAGCCTTGCCGCCGATTCGTTTGGAGTCGCGCTCGCAACCGCCAGCCGCGCCGCCAGCGTTGCCGCCGATTCGTCTGGAGTCGCGCCCGCAACCGCCAGCCGCATTGCCGCCGATTAATCTGGTCAGTCGCAGCGCTGCCGCTGCCACTCGTGCAGCGCGTCCAGACGCATCGACCAAGACGCCGAAACCCACTTCCGGTGTCGCCGCGCCGTCCCGTTCCGCCGATCCGATTGCCCAGTTTCAGGACGATGCCGCCCGCGCTTCAGTATCCATTCGCCGCGATGTCGAGGCGCTGACCGGCTGGCTGGGTCGAACTGGCACGTCGATCAACACAGAAATTCAGCGGGGTCTGCGCGATGCGGATCAGGCCGTGAGTCGCTGGACGGGTAGCGGGGGCGCTCAAGTGGAGCGTCGGGATCGCTGGTCGGAACGGCGTGCCGCACCAAGTCGTCGTCCGCCCGCGCCGCAGGCTGAGGAATTCACCGCGCCGCGTCGCCCGCAGCAGTATCGCTAACGCCGGCTATCCGTTCCCACGGAAAAATGCGAATCCGCAATGCGGCCCGCACCCGGCGGCGGCAAACTACGCGAGGTTGAGCGAACGGCGCGGCGGTCAATCCTCGCCATCGGCGATACGCCGCAGCATTTCCCGGTTGCATTCCTGGATGTTCGCACCACGGTCGCGCAGCAAACCCTGCCGGCGCAGTTCGGCGATGGTGCGGCTGACGGTTTCCGTGGTTAAGCCGACCATGGCCCCGATGTCTTCACGCCCGAATAACGGCCAGTGCGGGTTTTGTCCAGGACAGGTCAGGCGCAGCAACAGTCGGGCGACGCGCTGGCGGGCGGCTCCGGTGGTGAATTCGGTCAGCCAGGCGTCGGCGTCACTGAGCGCCTGTTGCCAGCGCGCCATCAGTTCCCGGTACAAGCGCGGTTGCTCGCGGCCCAGCCGTTCAACGGTTTCCGCCGGGATGGCGCAGATGGCGCAATCGGTGAGGGCAATCGCGTCCTGCTGATAAGGCTGACCGACCAGCGTTTCCAGCCCCAGCGCATCGCCATTGCGCAGCAGGCGAACGATGCGCTGGTTGCCGTCGGGCAGGTACTGCACCAGCTTGATGACGCCTTCGCGCAGGGTGAACAAGGTGCTGCCCCGCTCGCCCATCCGGTACAGCGCGTCGGCGGCGGCCAGCGCCACGTCCTTGATCGGCTGGTGGATATGCTGGAAATCGGCTTCTTCCAGCCCGGAGAACAGCGCCGAGTTGCGCACAGCGCAGGAGCGGCACTGCGGTTCGTTCAACCAGATCGCCTGTAATGAAATCGGCTTCATGATCATCCGCGCTGATGCGCTACGGTCAGGTTTTAGGAAACGCCAAGTTTATCCGAGTTAAGAGCGCCGTAGGGCGTTGAATGTTTCGTGGGCCTTTGCGAGGAAACAGATTGACCATGAAAATCGCGGTCACCAGCCAAAATCGCCGCACTATCACCGAACATGCCGGCAAGTGCCGCAAGTTCTGGATTTACCACGTTGATCAGGGGCAGACCACCCAGCGGGAATTGCGCGAGTTGTCGCTTGAGCAGTCTTTTCATGAAAGCTCGCCGCATCAGCCGCACCCGCTGGATGATGTGCAGGTGTTGATTACCGCCAGCATGGGGCCGGGATTGCAGCAACGCCTCGCCGCCAAGGGCATCACCGCGCTGATGACCTCGGAAACTGATCCGGATCGGGCGGTGGCCGCTTATCTGCAAGGAACGCTGGGGCAGGGTGCGGGCGCTTGTGAACACGGCGCACATCATTGAAGTTCGTCATGGAAGACGAACGACCCCGCCGGTTGAAGAAGGCGTTGCGTAGGGGCTTGGACTCGCCCGCCTC
>JBDHRB010000444.1:0-2608 GCA_039807355.1 Candidatus Competibacteraceae bacterium | reverse complement strand
CGCGACGTGCTGAAGAAGATCATCAGCGCCAACCGCTCCCCGGCGCGAGTCAAGGTGGGCGAGATCACGACCCGGCCACTGGTCACGGTCAAGCGCGACATGTCGCTGGCCGAGGCCGCGCAGCGGATGAGCGAGGCCAATGTGCGGCGCGTGGTGGTGGAGATGGACGGCAAGCCGGTGGGCATGGTCACCGACAACGATCTGTTCCGCACCGTGGAGGTGTTCGGCTGGGGTCCGGACGTTTGATCTGAGGGCCGGCCACCGCCAAAAGCCAGGGCGGCGTTCGCGTTACGGTTCGAAACCGGGCGGGAACGCCGTTTTTTTGTGGCTGGCATGTCCCAAAATTTGGGATACACTAATCGAGTGATAGGGTGAGCATTGCCCACCTATCAGGCTCCGTCAGTTAATCTTGGGGAAATTAAAATGCCATACGATTTGATTGAACAAGAAATTATAGATGCTCTAAACTGCTGTTTTCCAACAATGGCCCGTAAATATAGTTATGGAAACACCTATGCTCCTTGATCGATTGCGATCAAAGCAATTTTTTACACGATTGGAAATAGAACCAATTTCCGAAATTGCTCAAACTCTGTTGATAGGGCCAAGCAATATAGATTTGCTCAAATATGGGATCATGTTCAAGAAGCATTAGGATCAAATTTCTCTGTACCCAATGGTTTTAATCAGATACGCGACGAGCTATATAATATAACTTGGCGTGATAAAGGTAAATCCGTGCTAGTGGCTCAAGTAGCATGGGGTTCAGCCAATTAAAGTTGGACAGACTTTCCAAAGCCTGTTACAGGCTGATTCTAAATATAGAGTATTGATATTTGAAAATCGCAACCACGAAATTGATCCTGGTACGCCCATCGTTAATTGGTGCAAGCAGCGAATTGAAATATTTCAAAATAAACAGCAGGGTGATCGATACCTTTTTTGCTCATGGGAGAATGATCTGGACCAGTTTGTCTTTGATTTATATGTAGTGTAAAGCGGATAGAACGTAACAAAACCCGCCTAATGATTGCTGCTCCGGAGGCCGCACCATTGGCTGGCGTGTGATTATGACGTGCATCAGTAGCGCAAATATTGGGTCAATTTTCGATAGCTTGGAGATAAAGATGCTAACAGCAGAGTCTGTTGAACAAGCTGTAGAACAACTACCACCAGAAGAGCTTGCCAAATTTCGCCAGTGGTTTGCTCGATTTGACGCTGATGCTTGGGATGCGCAGATCGAAGCGGATGCTGCCGCCGGCAAGCTAGATGCACTGGCCGCAGAAGCGCTCGCCGAATATCACAGTGGTCAGGCACGGGAATTGTGAAGCATTTTGCTTCTCGCAAATTTTGGCAACGCTTTGAAGAATTACCCCACGAAGTGAAACAGCTTGCCCGTTGCAACTATGACTTGCTCAAGAAAAATCCCGCACATCCATCACTGTAATTCAAGTTTGTTTGTTCGGGGCGTTTCAGAAGCGTTCGGGTAGGTCTGCATTATCGAGCGCTCGGTGTTCCTGTTCCCGAAGGCATCCAATGGTTTTGGATTGGAAGCCATGCGGAATATGACCGATTATTGGTTAACAGTTGATGAAGCCTAACCGGAGATCGCGCTAGAGTTAGCATGGAGATTGAACAGGCATTAAAAACGCGATCCAATACGAGGGAATCCAGAATGGCGCGACTCAAGCAATATCAAATCGATGCGTTCGCGACGCGGGTTTTCGAGGGCAATCCGGCAGCAGTGGTTCCGCTCGACGCTTGGCCGGACGATGGCGTTCTTCAGGCCATCGCCGAGGAAAACAACCTGTCCGAAACAGCCTTTTTCGTGCCCTCCGCCAACGGTTTTCATCTGCGCTGGTTCACGCCGGTCGCCGAGGTGGATTTGTGCGGTCACGCCACCTTGGCGACCGCCCACGTACTGTTCGAGATTCTCGGCTACCGACAACCGGTCATCGCGTTCGAGACGCGCGGCGGAGAACTGTTCGTGGAGCGGCAGGGATCCTTGCTGGTGATGGATTTTCCCGCCTTGTTGCCAAAACCTTGCATCACGCCCGATTTGCTCGTCGAGAGCTTGGGTTGCCAACCCGTCGAAATGCTGGCGGCCGTCAATTACCTTTGCGTGTTCGAGTCGGAAGCGCGCATTCGCGCCATCGCCCCGGATTTTGAAAAGCTGCGGCGCCTGAAACTGCAAGGAGTGATCGTGGCGGCGCCGGGACAGGACAGGGATTTCGTCAGCCGCTATTTCGCGCCCAAACTGGGCGTCCCGGAAGATCCCGTGACGGGTTCGGCCCACTGCGAACTGACGCCGTACTGGGCCGCTCGGCTGGGGAAAAACCGCCTGTCGGCGCGGCAGGTCTCCAAGCGTGGCGGCGATATCCTGTGCGAATTGCAGCGCGACCGGGTCAAACTGGCGGGCCGGGCGGTCACGTTCATGGAAGCGGAAATCGAGATCAGGACTTGAGTGCCCCTATTCAGGCCAGCATCCCGTGATCCTCAGTTTGTTATTCGGCCTCGTCGTCGGCTTCGCCCTGGGCCTGACCGGCGGCGGCGGTTCCATTTTCGCCGTACCGTTGCTGGTATACGGTCTGGGAGTTCCGGCGCATCA
>JBDHRB010000443.1:0-2612 GCA_039807355.1 Candidatus Competibacteraceae bacterium | reverse complement strand
GTCCGCCACAAGGGCTTGAAACGTTTTATCGAAGATGACGACGACCGGGGAATCCGGGGCGATTTAGTCGGCAGAGTGCGCAATGTGCTAACCGTCTTAATAGCGGCGGCGGATATGGACGGCGTTCAAGGCCCGCCCGGTTGGCGCATTCACCCGCTTTCCGGGGATCGTGCCGGAACGTGGAGCATTTCCGTATCGGGTAACTGGCGGATCACATTCGACATTGAACAAGGGAAAATCGCCAATCTGGACTTGGAGGATTATCACTGATGAGCGAAATCATTACGAAAGTCGGTATGAAACCCGTTCATCCGGGCCACTTCATCCGCACCGAGATTCTCGACGAGCTGGACTTGTCGGTTTCCCGCGCCGCCGAAATTCTCGGCGTGCGCCGCGCCACCTTGTCCGATCTGGTCAACGAGAAAGCCGTTTTGTCACCGGAAATGGCACTCAGGATCGAAAAGGCGTTCGGTGTCTCGATGGATACCTTGTTGCGGATGCAGGCATGGCATGACATCTACGCCATGCGGCAGCGCCAAGGGGAAATTAGCGTGCAGAAGTACGAACCCGCCTGATATAAAGAACCGAACGTTGGCGACCGCAGCGCATGCCCCCATTATTTTGTCCCATGTTACGGTTTTCCGGGCCATGATCTTTCAATGGTTTGCGGGTGATGTTGCGCCGCAACATCGGACAAAAGGAAACATTTTGTCCTATAAAATCAAGAAGCGAAAACGAGCGCAGATCAAGCCTGGTTATGCGTAATGATTGGCAATATGAAAACACTCCTCTAGAAAAATTCTTAGTAAGTCAATATCACCTCTTTTGTTTCGTGTCCTGTTACCTTCACACGCTGCATAATGTTCCCTCCTTCAAAAAAGAGAGATCTAGGGTTCGATTTCCAGAATATTTGGGCGGTTAAAAAATAATCTCCATCAGGAATTTTCTCGAAAGAATACTCTCCTTTCGAATTGCATACAGATTTTATTGTATACTCTTTATATCTATTGTCAGTTATATTGAAATTATCTGATCTGCCATCAAATTTTTGCTTAATACCCTTCTGATCGCTTCCGTATAGCGATAGGATTCGCTCTCTCGAATAATCTGATACAGGGGTAAGAACAGCAGTATTTCCTGCACAAGTTTTAATATCACCACCAACTGTTTTAAGGAATGCCTCCCCTTTAATTATGTTTGTTCCTTTTTCTTTCACCCATGATATTTCTTGGGGATCAAATTTGTTTTTCATTGAGTGGATATTGGCACAGCCAGAAATGAGAATTGTTGCAATTCCTGCGGTTGAAAGGCCAATCAGAAAAGAATGTGTCCTCATGAAATATCCCTTTTCTTGCTTTCAGTTCGTCCAATATGCCTACCCTAGATACCAATTAGCGCATTTAGTGGCAATATGACAGAGATAACATGCGCATCAAACGGTTTATTATATAGTTTTCAGCGATTTTCATGCCCGGCATTTTGCACGGCCCTTTTGTCGCTTGCCAGTATTAAGCGAAACAAGAGCTTAGAAAGCCGTGGACAACCGCGCAAAAGGGTACCCTTTCGCGAGGGTATGTCGTTCATGGTTTCTTCGGTGGTGGGTTCGGAGTAGGTTTTACATTGCTGGTGGGGGGTTGATAGCCTAAATCTACGTTGTTCCCGGTTTGGGGTTTTTGTTGCGTTGGCTGATAACCCCTTTGCAAGGGTTGATAGCCTTCATCTATTTTCTTCTTCGTCAAGGTTATCTCCGTATGTTATCTGGAAAAACTCAATAGTTGCTATGTCAGGAGCAAGTATCATGATTCCTGCTGTTTTCGTTCTCTTTCTTTCAAATCCGCCATCGTCATTTATGGTCCAAGCTTCTTCAAGGTATAGTTGTTCTGGGGCAGGAGAACTTGAAGCAAACGATGATGTATCATATCTACCGGCAATTTGCTTTCCATCAGTCAATGTAACAATAATCCAATAAGGCTTGCCTTGCCCAAACACGTAATCCCAAGTTCTTGCAGTTGGGTGAGGCATAGCCCTTTGAAAAAACTTTGTTTTTCGCAATTTAATTAATATAGAGGCCCATAATACGGGAGCGAGAAGAAGCACAAATGTATAGAAGAGAATATATATGATCGGATATGTAGATTGAATCTGGAATTTCTCTACCATGTAGATTGGAAGAAACAGCAACGCATAGTTAATGCAACTGTAGGAAACTGCATCAATCAATTGGTTCTCTGATTCTTTGTGGGCAGAAGGTTGCAGTAATCCATATATTTTCAGGCTCACGAACCCAGGAATTACAAAGCAAATAAATATCAGTAACTTGTCTGTTTCCCATATATCCATTTCAGGGTACCCGTTCCAAAGTCACATAAAACCCGCCGACTTTTCTTTGAACCTCAAAGGCGTATTCGTCATTATCCACGCCCTTGATATGATATTTAACCGCTTCAACTGCTTCATCTTCAGAGTCGGCCACGCCAAACCGACGCGAATAGTCTTCATCCCCGGCGTATTTGAAAAACACCGCTTTCATGTTCATTTAGCGATTTTCGCGGGCAAATTTATTGCGGCAGAACGCGACAAAAGCCGCATCCGGTTTTTGTGGCGGCCCTTTC
>JBDHRB010000442.1:0-2616 GCA_039807355.1 Candidatus Competibacteraceae bacterium | reverse complement strand
TACCGCTTTCGTCGCACCGTTGACCTTTCAAGCGGTATCCGGGCATCCGGTGCGCACCGAACTGCTGGATGTGAACGCCGAAGCCGGCATGGGACATATTGAACTGGCTCGCTGGGCGAATCTGATTCTGATCGCCCCGGCCAGCGCCGATTTCCTGGCCCGACTGGCGCATGGTCTGGCCAATGATTTACTCAGCACCCTGTGTCTGGCGACTGACCGACCGATTGCCGTTGCCCCGGCGATGAACCGGCTGATGTGGCAAAACCCGGCAACTCAGGATAATTGCCGTTTACTGGCGCGGCGCGGCGTGAATATCTGGGGGCCGGGCGTCGGTGAACAGGCCTGTGGCGAAATCGGCGCCGGGCGGATGCTGGAACCTTTGGAGCTGCGCAATCGGGTCGTCGAATGGCTGGGCACGAAAGATGCGGGCGCGGAACTGCGCATCGAACCCTCTCCAGCGGTCGCCGCCGGATTGACAGCGCACGATCTGCAAGGCTTGACCGTGTTGCTGACCGCCGGCCCGACCCGCGAGGCGCTTGACCCGGTGCGTTTCATCAGCAATCGCAGCACCGGACAAATGGGCTTTGCCGTCGCCGCCGCCGCCGCCTATGCCGGAGCGCGGGTTATTCTGGTCAGCGGCCCGGTGAATTTGCCAACGCCGCCCGGCGTAGAGCGGATCGACGTGGAAAGCGCCCTGGAAATGCATGAAGCGGTGATGCGCCGGGTCCGCGAAGCGGATATTTTCATCGCCACCGCCGCGGTCGCCGATTACCGCGCCGCCCATGCCGCCGAGCAGAAAATCAAGAAAACCCAGGACGTGCTGACCCTGGAACTGGTGCGCAATCCCGATATTCTCGCCGAAGTCGCCGCCCTGCGAACCCATCGTCCCTTCACGGTCGGCTTTGCCGCGGAAACCCACGACGTGTTGCGCTACGCCGAGGACAAGCGCCGCCGCAAAAACCTCGATCTGATCGCCGCCAATCAGGTCGGCATTCCCGGCAGCGGTTTTGAAAGCGCACGGAACGAATTACATGTACTCTGGGAAGGCGGAGAGCGCATTTTGCCGCTGGCCGATAAAACCCGGCTTGGACAACAACTGGTTGCGTTAATCGCCGAACGGTATCAGCCCAGGACTCCCTGATGACGGCTCAAGCCCTTCAATTAAAAATCCTCGATCCCCGCCTGGGCCAGGAGTTTCCGCTGCCGGAATACGCCACTGCCGGTTCCGCCGGTCTGGATTTACGCGCCTGTCTGACCGAGCCGCTGACCGTGCATCCCGGCGAAACCCATCTGATTCCGACTGGTCTGGCCATTCACATCGCTGATCCTGGACTAGCGGCGCTGGTGTTGCCGCGCTCCGGTCTCGGTCACAAGCACGGCATCGTCCTGGGTAATCTGGTCGGATTGATCGACAGCGATTATCAGGGCGAATTGCTGGTGTCGTGCTGGAACCGGGGCCATGCGCCGTTCACCATCACTGTCGGCGAACGCATCGCCCAACTGATCCTGGTCCCGGTGGTGCGGGCGCAGTTTGAAATCGTCGCCGACTTCACGCCGAGCGAACGCGGCGCTGGCGGTTTCGGCCATTCCGGGCGGCATTAAATCCCTGTGTCCCCACGCAAATCCATTTTTCGGGAGTACGACATTCGCGGCGTGGTGGAGCGCGATCTGACCCCGGACGTTGTGCGCGACATCGGCCAGGCGGTCGGCAGTCTGGCTGCGGAACGCGGCGAAACCCGCATGGCGGTCGGGCGCGACGGGCGCTTGTCCAGTCCCCGGCTCTGCGAGGCGCTGAAAATCGGGATTCGCGCCGCCGGGCTGGACGTGATCGACCTTGGCGCGGTGTCTACGCCGTTGCTGTACTACGCCACGCATACCCTGAGCGACACCCGCGCCGGAGTGATGGTCACTGGCAGCCACAACCCGCCCAATTACAACGGCCTGAAAATCGTCATCGACAAAATCGCCCTACACGGCGCGGTGATCCGCGATTTACGCCGGCGCATCGAAACCGGCGATGTGCGCCACGGTCACGGCGGCGAACGCTTCGCCAATATTCGCATTGAGTACATCCGCCGCATCAGCGCCGCGCTATCACTGCCCCGACCGCTGAAAGTGGTGGTCGATTGCGGCAACGCCATTGCCTCTCATACCGCGCCGCCCTTGCTGCGCGATCTCGGCTGCGAAGTGGTGGAACTCTACTGCGAAGTCGATGGGCGCTTTCCCAATCACCATCCCGATCCGAGCATTCCGGAAAATCTGGCGGATTTGCAGGCGGCGGTGATCGAGCATCAGGCGGATATTGGCCTGGCCTTCGACGGCGATGCGGACCGGCTGGGCGTGGTCACCAACGCCGGCGAGATCATTTGGCCGGACCGGATTCTCATGCCGCTGGCCGAGGAAGTGTTGACCCAGCACCCCGGCGCGGCGGTGGTTTATGACATTAAATGTTCCCGGCGCTTGACCCGGTTGATCGAACGTCTCGGCGGCCAGCCGATTTTGTGGAAAACCGGGCATTCGCTGATTAAAGCCAAGATGCGCGAAACCGGCGCGTTGCTCGGCGGGGAAATGACCGGCCATCTGGTGCACGCCGACGAGTGGTTCGGTTTCGATGAC